>DAJW01000119.1 GCA_002496485.1 Euryarchaeota archaeon UBA36 | reverse complement strand
TCCTCGAATGCTGAATCTACTGTCCATTGTTCTCCTTCCGATGAGAATACACTCTTATCGTCTATATCGATTTTAGATGGGAGATTATCGAGTCGATACTGATTAGAAGTTTGGTTTTTGAAACCGGATTTTATTGGATATATTTTTTCTTTTTTTCTATCTATGTTAGCCGGAAAATCTGAGTCCATTACTGGAATATTTTCTGGATCTCCTGACGGCATATCTTTTGAAGCATTTCTTGATCTATTCATCAAACCTGAAAAACCATTATTTGGAGTATTTGTAAGTATTATTTTTTTATTATCAGATTGAAGTTTTTTATGATTTTCTGTCCATTCTGTTATCTTTTGATTATCTATATTTTCTAAATTTAAACGTAAGATTCTTTCTTCCTCATCTTCTTCAATTTGATTTTGGAATTCTTCATAATTTCCTGTATTTTGATGGCTTTCCATTTTGATAGTTTGAGAAAGATATTGTTCAAATTCTGTCGGACTATCATCATATCCTTTTGTTAATTTTTCTTCATCTTTTTCCTCATCTGATTCTAGATATATATCTTCATTCTTTCTCTCTGGTGATATTGCTTCTTTGTATGGTGATTGATCAGTATTTTTTTTGCCGTCTTGGGATATTATGTTTGGCTTGTTCCATGAAATAATTCTTTGATAGGTGCCCTCGCAACCTAGTCCTCTTTTTTCATCTATAATATCCCTAAGTATCCTAATAATTGAGCCCACATTACCGCCAGAGGTTTTCTGGATTGATTCTAGTAGAATTGTACTTAACTTCCATCTTTCATTGGCCATCTTCATAATCCTCTTATCGCAAAGTTTCTGGATTTCATTTTCTTTTAGTGGTTTAAGTTCAAAAGGTGGGTCGAATATTTTGATTACGGATTCATCTAATGAGTTTAGTTGTGAGTGATTAAGAGAAATAACAATGAATGCCCTAAGACGTTGAAAAATTGGGCATATTAGCGAAAGAAATTCGGATAGAGGGACAGTGGACGGGTAATCTAGAGCAATGAGTGGCAATGGGCCATTTTCAGATTCTAATTTTTCGACTAGTTTGTCGATCGTTAAATTCATAGTTCTAGGGACCTCATAGTCTCCAAAAGTAACAAGTATTTCTGTTAATACTTTTCTTAAAACTTCTTCTTCATGCCAATATTGCCCCACATAGAATCGATCCGTAAAGGATGAAAGTACGTTTATTAGAGAAGATTTTCCTGAGCCATGATCTCCTACTATTAATTTCATTCGTGGTGAATAGGAATGTATGTGTTCCCTATATTCAATCAGTATTTCATCTCTGGCTACTATCTCATGGCTCCTTGATCTTTCGATTGGCCTCATATCAAACGGATTACCTCTGAGTGCTGGTGTATCTAACAAAGGCATCTCCGCCACAACCATATTCTTGAGTGACTGGTCGAACTCTTAATATTCACGCTTATTTACGTGTCTAGAAACGTTAATTTCTAGGTTTTTCAGAAAACCCATTCGTTAAATTTACTAAAATATCATGTAGTATTACGTTTATTGTTTTAGATGATTAACGCTATGTTAACGTTTATAAAAAGCGTTAATAAAGCGTTAATGTATTAATTAACGCTTAATTTCTAAAGTTTTACAGCTTTGAAAAAGGTTAGAAGCCTGATGTCACCTGATGAGTTTGAGAAACATGTCTGTCGAAAATAGTCGGATTGAAGGATTCTATAAATTGTCAGTAGCTGAGAGAAGGAAGAAAATTGCCGAAATAGGCGGCTTATCTGAGGAGCATATCCTAGCATTGGCGGATTCGGGAGAATTGTCCGAAGATGCCGCAGATAGAATGATAGAGAATGTGATTGGTACATACTCCCTTCCAATTGGGGTAGCGACTAATTTTGTTATAGATGATGAGCATTTTGTCATTCCTTTCGTCTTAGAAGAGCCGAGTGTAGTTGCTGCTGCTAGTAATATGGCCAAGCGCTGCCTAGATAATGGAGGATTTAAATCGGATAATGATGATCCAATTATGATTGGGCAAATACAAATTGTTAATTGTGAAAATCCAGAAAGTGCACGGGATTCAATTATTAGGGAAAAAAATAATTTGATTAAGATGTGTAATGAAGTGGATCCGATTTTGGTAAAATTTGGAGGTGGTTGTAAAGATATTGAAGTGAAGATAATTGATACGGATTCAGGTCAGATGGTAATTATGCATATCCTTGTTGATTGTAGAGATGCAATGGGGGCAAACGCAGTAAATACTATGGCAGAATCCATAGCCCCTAAAATAGAAGAAATTACTGGTGGCACAGTTATTCTCAGGATTATTAGTAATTTAGCTATTCACAGATTGGCCAGGGTTAGTGCAATATTTACTCCTAGAGAAATGTCAGATTCCGGAAATGATTCGGAAAGTGGAAGAGAAGTGATTGAGGGAGTCATACAAGCATATCATTTTGCCAAGGCAGATCCATTCAGAGCAACGACACACAACAAGGGAATCATGAATGCAATTTCAGCGGTGGCCATAGCATGTGGACAAGACTGGAGGGCAATAGAGTCGGGCGCACATAGTTTCGCTTCATATGGTAGAGAATATGGATCATTAACCAAATGGTGGAAAGATGGTGACGGTAATCTTGTTGGATCTATTGAGTTGCCAATGGCTGTAGGTTTAGTCGGGGGGGCAGTAAGAGTACATCCTGCTGCTCAGGCTAATGTGAAGCTACTGGGCATAGAGACTGCGGATGAATTAGCCAAAGTTATGGCTGCATCTGGATTAGCTCAGAATTTAGGAGCCTTGAGGGCTTTGGCTACCGTAGGAATTCAAGCTGGACATATGAAATTACATGTCAGAAATATGGCTGTTACTGCGGGAGCGGAAGGAAAAGAAGTAGATATTGTTGCCAGTAAGCTCAGGGAGAGGGGTGGAAGAATCACTCAGGCTGCAGTAATAGAGGCCCTGGGCGAATTAAGAAAAGAATGATTTATTTATTACAGTAATTTATTCTATTCTGATTCTGATTTATTATTTTTTAATCCGGCCTCATATTCCTCGGCAACTCTAATTGCATCATCAACATCTACACGATACAAAAGTAATAGTCCACCAAGAATTAAAAATCCTATTGATAGTATGCCGGCTCTACTACTTATTGTTAGTGAAAAGAATGTATACATGGCAGGTCCAATTATTGCAGCTACTCTACCGAAAAATCCGAAAAATCCGAAAAATTCAGCTGAACGGGATTCTGGAATCATTTTTCCAAAAAGGCTTCGAGCTAATCCTTGAGATGCTCCTTGTATGGATCCAAACATTAATCCTAGAAGGAGAAATTGCATTCCTACTGCAATTCCCAACGGGGCCCATACTAAATCCCTCATGGTCATTGCGATTTGATCTAGAGGTTCATCTCCAAGACTCGAGGGGTTGCCTGTCCCTACCATAGTGGTGTCACCAACTACTCCGCCTGAAACGTAAATACTGAATCTACTATCTTCAAGTTGCTGAATAAAATCTGAAATGGATGAAGTATCAGTTACTTTCTTTACGAAGGTGATAACTTCACCATCTACTTCTTCTGAAATTTTCCACTTAAGTACGTCATCAGGAGATGTTGAATCTTGTTCTAGTGGAAGAATTTCAACGTAGTTTTTTGCCCAAGTTTGTTCATCTCCCCCCGGATCTTTAGCTATTTCTTTAATGCCGCTTCTAACATTAACATCATATGAACCATCTTCATTTGATGTAAATTGTATATCATAGTCATCTCTAGTATCGGGCTCTAGAGGTGCGAAAGTTAGGCCGAGGAATATAACTAGTGTCCCAATAACTAAAACCAACTGAAGTACTCCCTTAGTTGTACCTCTGTCAGCCATTCTAGAAAATAGCATTGCCATAGGTGCTGCGAACAAATTTAGTGCAAGAACTACGATTATTAGATCCACTGTACCAAGTCCTAAAACGACTACAGCATATATAGCCCCTACAGTTTGCACACTATTTATGCCGTCGATGAATAGGAAATAAGCAAAAATATACAGAAATAAAGTTCTAAAATTATTATATTCTTTTAGTGTATTCCATACTTCGGAGAATGCTATCTTGCTGCTTTCAATAATTCCAACATCTTCCATTTCATTTTCTAATTCTGGCTCAGGAATCCACCAAAACAAGAAAATTGCGAAACCATACCACCAAATTCCCGTGGTTGCCATAACTAAGCTAAATGCCCAATCGGCGTAATTTGATCCCATGAGTATAATTAAATGAATAATTAGTAAAACACAACCACCTAAATAACCCACTGCAAATCCGAAATTTGAAATTTCATTCATTTCATCTTCTGAACCTATATGAGGAATCAAAGAATTATAGAAAACACTTGCGAGATTATTAGCACAAGTCGCGAGTACAAAGAATACTAAGGCCCATGACCATTTTGTTGAAACTGGTAAATATGGCGCTAGAGCAATTAGTGATACAGAAATTAGTCCGAGATTAGTTAGAAATCTTAGCATTTTCTTCTTGATTGGTTTTCTGTCTGCAATTATGCCCAGGGATGGACTAAGAATTGCTATTATCAATGCTCCAAATGTAATTGCGAGTGTCATAACAGTGTCTGCATCCCACTCAAGATTGGCAATTTCAATATTCAAGCCGTTGGCTGAAAGGAATAAAATTGCAAACCATGAGGGGAATACTCCTGCAGTAATGCTAGTTTCGAATCCTGACTTGGCCCAATCATAAAGTGCAAACCCTCTTACTTCTTTTCTTTTTGTTATTTTTACTGTTTCAGCCGCCATTCAAATCAATTGAACGGAGAGGTTTTATTGTATCAGTGTTGTTACAGATACTAGGTAGTAAAATAATTACTTTAACATGTTTGAACTATACGATAATTAGTTTTCCGGTGAAGTTGTGAATTAAATAGTTGAAAAGAATCGGGTAATTTATCTGTGAGGTTGATATCTTGTCGAGTTGGGAAAAACCTAGAGAAAATACTATTGAAAGTCTTGTTCATGGAATAAATTTCTCTGATGGGGTCGAATTGGATTTGAGACTTAGTGAAGATGAGCAATTAGTCCTATACCATAATTCAATAACCGATGATAATAGATTTCCAGAGTGCGAGTTAGCAGATGAATTGCCCGACTATATCAAAACTTTTGATGAGCTCTTATCCAAAAAAGAATTCACTAGAGAGTTTACAGAAAGGGGAAAATTTGTATGTATTGAGTTAAAACCTCCTCATCCAAATAGTGGTAAAGCCGGAGGTTGGATTAGGGGGTTGAAAAGATTGGAGCACATGCAAAAAATGGTTGATTTAGTTAATGAATCACTAGAGGGTTTTGATATCAATCCTACAAGTGCTGTGATATATTCGTTCGAAAAAAAAATTCTACAAACTAAACAGAAAAACAGTAACCTAAAAGTTTCAAGATTGATGCCATACCTTAGGCAATGGGGGAATGAATTTACTCAGAGGGCACTAGCAGTTCCATCTTATGTTATGAATTCCTTACCTAGATTAATGAATAAAAATAAGAAAAATGGTTCGCCAATGCTACCTTGTGCTTTAGAATATTTACATGGCTATACAAGATTTCTCAACCTAGGGACTACCGTAGGAATTCATGGAAGTTATTTAGAGAAATTAAACAGAATTAGAGGTGGATTTCCGGTTTATGTCTGGCCTGCAAAACCTGAGTTGGAAAGAAAAATATGGGAAGCAGGGTTGACTGGACTATCGGATGATTTTTCTCCTGAATTAGTTACTCTTCCATCAGGCCATGCTAGATGGTCAAGGCCCGCAACTCAACCTTTATCTGAAGAAGAATTGGAAAAACTGGATTCTACACCAACAGAACATCATGCCGAAAGACTCAGTGAGATGAAAAGAGAAGTTACTCCGTGGTACGAGTTTTCTGATGTTGAAAGAATAGCAATCACCAAAGACTGGATAAAAAGATGGGGATGGAAGAGGAAAGAGGAAGATATACTTGGAGAGGTATCTGAAAATAGCTTACCTTGGGAAAGTGTTAGAATTGTTGGACATAGGGGGTCTGGGAAAACTCATGGATGGTAGTTTCAATCCAATCTTCTTAATTTCTGCTCTCTAGCTATATATTTCGGCCTGTAGATAGGAACTCCCCTTCCATCTCTTGCATTTCTCTCATCTATAATCTGAGCACAAATTCCTGCAACTCTTGCCCATCCAAAGAATGTTGTATAATAATGTGGCTTTCTGAAACCTACTGCATGAAGTAAGCTTC
Organism: Euryarchaeota archaeon UBA36; assembly: GCA_002496485.1. Lineage (GTDB taxonomy): Archaea > Thermoplasmatota > Poseidoniia > Poseidoniales > Thalassarchaeaceae > UBA36. Next base: position 28,625 of record DAJW01000119.1, on the reverse strand, counting down.
CACTGGCCAAATCTACATTAGGAAACGGATTTTTTATCTTGGGGTATTCTTTTAGAATCGGGGGGACAACTTCTCTCAATGTTTTTACAATTTGAAAATATTCGTCTTCTGGACAGATTTCTGAGCCTAGCTCAATTAATAGGCTAGCTCGGGGATCTTCTGCACGTAACACCCCGTGTCCAAACCCATATATTGGTCTTTTAGCTTCCATTTCAGATCTAACAAATTTTTCGATTTCTTCCGGGTCTGATGTACCAACTCTTTGCACGAATTCCAAGCAAGCTTGATTTGCTCTACCGTGAAGAGGTCCGGATAGGGCATTCATAGCACTGCTAATAGCCGAATATACTGATGCTCTTCCGGAAGATACAGCTTTTCCGGTAAATGTGGATAGATTCCCACCACCGTGATCCATATGAAGAATGAAAAAGAATCTCAAAACTCGATTCATGATATCGGCACTTTCACCTTCTAGACCAAGCATATGGACGAAATTCTCTACTAATCCTAGCTCTGGCTTTCGAGATCTAAGTGTTGGAGGGTAAGTTGATCGATTTGCATGACCACCTCTAAGCAAGAATATTCTTGCCATCAATTCGGGCATTCTAGCAATTAAATTCATGCTATCGACCCTTACATCTCCAGTAGTTTCGGCTGCCCCCATAGCCATTATACCGATAGATAGCCAATCCATTGGATGGCCACTTCCGGGAGTTAAACTTTCTAAAACACGCAAAGCCCCTGTTGGTATTTCTTCTCCTCTATGCGCTAATTCCTTCCTGAAATCTTCTGATTGCTTCTTTGTGGGCAATTCTTTATGAAATAACAAATAAATTACATCTTCTTCTTCTAAATTAGCTAGATCTGCTACTGGATAGCCCACATAATGTACTCCTTCAATCGGATCTACATAGGACGTTTTGCAAGTTCCAACTGGAATACCTCGCATTCCGGTATCTAAATGATTTTTTGAGATAGAAAAAATGTCTTTATCCTCTCCCATACTATCGACATGGTTAGGCTGATGACCTCTGTTTGATAATCTATCCGTAAGATGATTCTAGATAATGTCAATCCTTGGACTCTAGTTTTACGATTTTATCTATAATTTCATTAGGAATTTTAATACTTTTTCCACTAATATAGTTTACAAAAACTCCTGTTACCTTACCATTGGCAACTTTTTGCATTTCCGATTGGCTAATAATCTCATATTCCATATCAAATGATGAGTTGCCTATTCTAGATACTGTAGAATAAACTGTTACCTTATCTGGAAAATTTACGGGTGATAAGTAATTGGCTTCAATTCTTGCGAGAATAGGCCCTTTTTTCTCTGATTCGAGATACTCCATCATCCCACAGGAATTGAAGTAATGCATCCTTGCATGTTCCATCCATCTAAGGAATACTGTATGGTTTACATGATTCATAGAGTCTAAATCTCCCCATTGAACATCTAATTCGCAGGAAATTGGCCAGTTCCGTAGATGATTTTCTAGGTACATATATTCATCTCAAATTAATCCTAATTTTTTCCCACTAGATTCAAAAGATTGCAAGACCATGTCTAAATCATCAATTGATAATCCTGAAGACATTTGGGTTCTTACTCTTGCCTTATCCCTAGATACCATCGGAAAAACTATTGCACCTACCATAATCCCTTGATTTTTCAGAAGTTTGGAAAATTCTTTAGCCTTTTTACTTTCTCCGCACATTACGGGAATTATTGGAGTTTCACTGACTCCAGTATCGAAGCCCAATGAATTCAATTCAGAACGAAAGTACTTAGTATTCTTCCATAGTCTAGAAACATGCTCTGGTTCACTCATTAGTACTTCAATAGCTGCTTTTTGCGCTGCTGCTACCCCTGGTGGTTGGCTTCCAGATAAAAGCCATGAACGGCTATTATTAAGTGCGTAAGTTCTTACATGATTGCTACCAGCTAGAATGCCGCCCTGGACTCCTAGAGCTTTTGAAAAGGAGCCGATCTCAAAGGTTATTTTTCCTTGTAATGAGAAATGGGAGACAATACCCCTTCCTTCCCCTAATACTCCTTCTCCATGACAATCATCCACTAGAGTCATAGCACCATATTCTTCAGCTAATTTAGAAATATCTTGTAATGGTGCAATATCTCCATCCATACTAAATACTCCATCAGTAATGATTAGTTTTCTCTCAGCATCTTTGTTATCTTTGAGTATTTGTTCGAGGGCGTTCATATCATTGTGCTGATAAACTGCTCTATTTGCCTTAGTTAGTCTTACTCCATCAATTATTGAACCATGATTTAACTCGTCTGAAATTATGATATCATCCTTTCCCCTGACTAAAGTTGGAATCAGCCCTACATTAGCTGTATATCCTGCAGAGTAAATTAAGGAAGATTCTACTCCTTTGAAATTTGCACATAATCTTTCGGCTTCCAAATGTATGTCCATTGTTCCTGAAATCGCTCTCACTGAACCAGATCCTGCACCATATTTTTTTGTTGCTTCTACAGTGGCTTGAATGACTTTGGGATGCGTTGTAAGATTTAGATAATTATTTGAGGAGAGCATCAACATTTTTTTTCCATCGATGATACACCTTGGTTGACTGGCACCTTCCAATGTGGGCGGATTCCATTCCAATCCCTGATTTCTAAGGTTGTTAATTTCATCTTCCATCCAGGACAGGTCGGCACTCATGACTGCCTGAGGCGGGCATCGTTCATTGTTTCATCGGAAAAATCAGAGTTCAATTCCAAAATCACTAAGTGAAAATATATTCAGAGCTAAAAACCAAATTACGAAGAAGATGATTCCAGCAATGCTAGCATTTTTCAGATTTTTAATATCTTCTGAAGGATTATCCTTCTCAAAATCTCTAGCAATTAAGAATGCTATGAATGAAAATGGAGCCACAAAGAATCCAGCAATAGAATAATTTCTAATTAATCTTCTTTCTTCTTGGATTATGTCATCTACAGGGAAATTCTGCCATTCAGGGTTGTAAAATATACCATCGACATTCAACATTCCAGACTGCCACCATTTATCTTGGCTTGAATCGGGATTTGCAACCTGTTTCCTCACTGGAGAGAATAATCCTGAAAGAGTAATTATCATCCACTCAAATGATCCTACGTATCCCTTCTTCTCCCATGCCTTCATTATGAAATGGAAAGTTAAAATTGTTAGAATTACAATGGCCCAAACTCCTGGCCATGGCATTCTACTATAGGCATCTACAGTAACATTTTCTCCGAAGAATGTATAGTCTGGATAAACTGAAGAAACAAAGAACTGCATAATATAGTACACCCATTGAGTAATATATATCGTGAAGGCAATAAAGCCGAATCTTCTTACGAATTGTGTAGCTTTGGCGAATTGTTCTCCTTTACCTCTAAATTCTGAAATTCTAATTACAGTCATTGTAATCATTACTGTCATACCATTTAGAGTCATGAATTGCCAGAACCAACCAGAACCCCCTAAAGCTGTAAGTCCCTTTTCAGGAACCCACGCTCTATGATTATAGATAGTTCTGTACTTATCAATTGCTGCATCAAAGTCCCCAAGATCGCCTAGAACTATACCAACTCCAATAAATCCTACAAAGAAGCAGAGTGTTCCAACCCAGAAAAATTTCTTTACAAATGATTTATCGAAATCTAATTCTTTCGGATTGGACATATATATTCCGATAATACTTCCAATAAAGCTAGTCGCAAGATATGGGAAAATTGGTTCTACTTCAGCCGCTAGGGGGTTTATGAATAGATAAATGATATAATCTTGTGGCGGAGATTCCCCAATTACCACCCTCCACATGGCTTCATCTCCGTTAATCCCCCATGGATATCCGGGAATTAGTGCCTCAACAGCAGCCCAAACTATTGGAGTAGTGAGCAATACCACTCCTGCCATCAAGAAATAAATTCTAATTACTGTTCTTGAATCAGTAGATAAATCAAATCTCTTTGAAATCATACCTTGAATCGCTCCATTAACTAAAACACACCATCCAATAGTATGGAGTGTTTCAAAATGATAGCCTTGAGTCCTCCAGTGATGAATAACAACTTCTCCTGATAAAATACCGGGGATATTATTCAGATTTTTTGTCACCTGACCAAAACCACCATGATAGCCTAAGAAAGCCTCACCAAAGTGTGCAAAAATTATTATTAGAGCTCCGCCAACCACTTGCTTCCTAATTACAGAATTTGGAGATTGCCCCTTTTCTAGATTTTTTCTCATTCCTATCATATTTCCAGTTGCTGATGTCATTAGGAATAATCCAGCTAATCCGCCTAAATATGGCATAATTAGAAGTGCTAGTAAATTTATGGAGCTGATATTGCTCAATTCATTCACATATCTATCAACTTCAAACGTATCCATAACTGTATGAAGTAATAGCATTGTTAGTATTGCCATACCTCTAAGGAAGTCTATTGAAGCATATCTTTTTGGCCGATAAAGGGTTTCAATGGCTGAATTTTCCATAATAATCTTACATGGTTAAGAGCGATGCACGAATAATAGTTTCTATATTTAAAGGGATATTTAAATCAATAATATAGTTTACACCTTTCCGGGGGGGCCTTGAATTAAGGGAATTAATGTATCGATTTTGGGTATTGCTCAGGATGGTGGAATCCCGCAAGCGGGTTGTAATTGCAGAACATGCTTGAATGCGCATGAAAATTTGGATTTGAGGATGTTTCCAGTTTCTTGTGGAATTATTGGAGTTGACAATAGTTTCCATTTGATTGAAGTGAGTAGGAAATTATCTGAGCAATTAAAAATCGTATCTGATATTTATGGCCCATCTTTTCTTAGAAAGCCTGATTCGATAATTATTACTCACGGTCACTTGGGCCATATTGATGGATTGGGTTTGTTTGGCAAAGAAGTGATGGACGTGAAAGAAATACCTTTGATTTCGAGTAAAAAAGTTATTAATTTTCTTACAAAAAGGGAGTTAGTTAAATCATTTATCTGTCATGAATTATCTCCTAACCATGAAGTGGAACCAACCAATGGCTGTGGATTTTACATTGAATTTTTGAAAGTTCCTCACAGAGATGAAGAAACGGATACACATGCGGTTATAATTAGAGGTCCAAAAAAAGCACTACTCTTCCTACCAGATCATGATTCATGGAGTGAAACATTGAATGAAATTGGGGCTAAGAATATTAGAGATTTTCTAAAAAAGATAAGAGTTAACATTGCATTGATTGATGGAACTTTTTGGGATAAAAATGAATTAAAAAATAGAAAAATAGAGAAAATTCCACATCCAACTATCTCTGAATCTCTGGAGCTTCTTGGAAAAAGGAGATTTGGCGATCCGGAAATATATTTTATTCATCTAAATCATACTAATCCTGCTAATGAAGAGTCTTCGGATCAACGTAAAAAAATCAATTCAATGGGCTGGGGAGTAGCTTCACAAGGTTCTACTTTTTCATTGTGATAGATGCGGACAATTATGAAGTGTCATCCTAGGCGGTGGGCATGCGCCTGTTCGGAGTTGTGTCGAGTGGCCTGGGTAGAGCTCATGTTTTCATGTCTCAGAATCATTACCAGAATCAATTCAAATTGATTCTTGGTTCGGGAGCGTGGCCGGGAACTCTAAATGTAGATTTGGATACACAAAGTTTAGACGACTATTATGGACTTAGGATTTTATCGGGACTAGAAGAAGGAGATTTTCAAGAATCGATTAGATTTTCTAAAATTAATGGATTCGAAAGGGATGGGAAATCCTTTGGTGGAGCAACTGCATTCAAAGGTACAATCTCGAAGCAGGGAGGTCAGGAATTTGAATGCGCCCTATTGATTCCGGATTTGACAAGGCATACTAAAATAGCAGAAGTTATCTCAAAGTCTTTTTTACGAGAGATTTTACCATGCAAAGACGGAGACATGGTTGAAATTAATCTGAATTGATTAGTTGGAGCCATTCTCTCTCAATTAACGAGCTCATTTCGAAATTACATAGAGAAATCCATCTCCTATAGTCCCTAGTTTTATGATTTCTTATCGAAAATAAATTATCACTTGGGAATACTTTATCTTCATCTAATAGAAAATCTGGATGATTAATCGCCCATAGAATTAGTCCATCTGAAATTGCTCTCCCAAAATCTACTTTCTTTTCTGGTTCACATAATGCAGACTTTAGTTCTTCCATTGAAATTCTGCCACTTGCTATCCCGGATAAGGCTGAAGCAATTCTTCTAACTTGATTCCATAGAAAAGATTGAGCCTTAATTGAAAAACCGATTACCGTACCAGAATGAATCCATGGTATACACTCATCTACTGTCCTAACCGGATCTTTGTCTTCTTCAAATTTTGAAAGATTGGAGAAATTATGAGTTCCCTCAAAAATTGAGCATGCTTCGCTAATTTGAGAGTTACTAACATTTTCGGGCCATTCCTCTATCATATCTAATCGATATAGGTAATGTCTAAAGTATGCGAATCTAACTCTAGTGTTTTGATTGACTTTTCTCGCGGAAATGACTGTCATTCCCACTGGTAGATGATCATTTAGAGCTCTAACTAATGATTTTTCCTTAATCACTGATGAGACGGCTGAGGGCAAATCGATTCTTGCTAAATTCATCCTAACTCTAACACCCGAATCGGTTCTACTTGAAAGTTCAAGGCAGTTTTTATTCCACCATTTTAGTCTCTTTAGGGCTTGTACGAGGGATCCTTCTACAGTCCTTACATCTGGTTGAATTTGAGAGCCATGAAATGCATCACCGTGATAGCCAATCGATATTAGGTAGCGACTACTGCCTACCGATTTAACCATATTACTCAGTCTGTAAGTACTCGAGAGCTTCTTCTGCCGAAGTGAAACCCATCCCCAAAAGTGCAAACTCTACGGCAGTAGGTAAAAATTGTTTGGCGAACATTTCACTACGATCAAAATTAGTCTTGAAATCAATATTATCAATTAGCATTTTAGCCGCCTGATATAAGTCCTGAGTAACATCGAAATCATCTGAAGAATCTCCTAGTTCCTTTAATTTCTTTAATTCTCTAATTGCCATAGGAATTCTATCGAATTCTATTAGTGCATTTGCATATGCCGCTTGAAACTCAGTACTATCTGGATCTAAGGCAGCTGCTTTTTTGAAATAACCTTGAACTTGCCCTTCATTTATTCTATCATTTCCTTTTTCATCGAAGTTTCCATTTTCTTGGATTTCGAATAGTGCGGACTCAGCCCAACCATGATAGCCCATAGGGTCATCAGGATTTTCCTTTATATGGCCTTCAAAAATTGTCATTGCCCCCATGTAATCTCCCTGGGTTATACATTGTGCTGCTTGAGTCATCAGATCTACTTCTGTCATTACTATTCCTCGATTCGAAGTGGATGGGTTCTGTTTATGAACGGTGCGGATGAAATGTTAGAATTATTAGGAATTAATGATAACAATTATTCAATAACTGAACCTACATTTTTATCCATTAGTTCATTGATTAATCTGTATTTTTCCATGGGTTTTTTTATTCCATAGAGGCAGTTTGAAGGATCGGTGGCCATTACATTCCTAGATCTTTGTATGGATAACCATCCAAAAAGAATAGAAAAAAATCTTCTAATTCCTGTATGAGTATTTTCATCTTCTCCGTCATCTGAAATTCCGACTGAAACTCCTAATGATTCCACTTGTAATCCAACTCCAGAACCTGTGACTATATGCACATTTCCAAAACCGAATATTTTACCTAATATTGTTGGATCAGCTTTCAAGTTCTCAACTTTTTGTAGGGAAATTCCGTGGACACTAGTGTCGAAATATAGAAACTGTTTACGAATATGAATTCGTTTATCGGTTATTGCATATTGAAACGATTTCTGATAAAGAATAGTGAATATTATCATTATTGATGAAGAAGTAATGCCGAGTGGAAGGAACCAAAGTAGATTCCAATTTGGCAGTGGGTTGGTGATGCCGAAATCCAAAAACCCAGAAATCCATTCGATAAAATCTAGTAGCTGCCATAACAATGGAAAAATTCCTGAAAAAAATAAGAAGATGGTAGTCCATCTGCCAGATGTAGAAAAATTTGCATAATGGTTAAGCTTTGTAAGCAATAGCATAATGAAAACGAAACCGAAAATTCCTGTAAAATCAACTAATCTTATTATAACAGATATTAGTTGATTATTAGTAGAATTTTCTGGGTTTTCGAACCACTCTCCGAAAAAGAAAATTACATGAACTGAAAAAACGACCATAGCAAGAATATACCTATCGGCCATAGAAATGGTGGATGGGCTTCCGTGCCAAACTGGAGTTTCTGAATCAGTGATTTCTGGAAAATTTGAACGAATTAAATCGTCATTAACCTTGGACTTGAACTTAGCAATAAACTCATCCATTATTACTTTGCGAAAGTGAGTGCCTTCATGAGATTACTGGTAATTAAATTACTCTAATGCAAAATTCCCCAAGCATGTTCTGCATTTCCATGGATCCACTCATAATCTTCTAAATTTCTAACTCCAGTATCATCTTCAATTCTAATTCCTTCAACTTCAAATGGATATTCATTGTAAGTTAAATGGCTTACCATTCCACCTCTAGTGGGTTGGTCAAAAGTCCATCTGGCTCTGCTTACAGCTTTTACTGCAATAGAAATTTTCGTTTGGGGATTCCAAATTCTTACTCTGAACTTTGGTAATAGATTGCCCATTTCATCTCTAAGTCCTTCGTCGGATTCTGTTAGTTCGACTTCACATTTTTCAAAATTTTCAGTTCTATCCAACTTCCTATCGTGAAAAATGCCAGATCCAATATTGGGCGATCGAATGAAATCTCTTCTTTTCCAAGGTATATCATCAATGGTAGTGCATAGAGGTGAAACATGGGGCATGAACCAATCTATGTAAGATCCATCGTTGAAATGGAGCATTCCCCAAAACCATGGAAATGCGGGAGACTGAACAGTAACTTTCTGAAAATAAGCTGAACCATGGAATTCTTCATCGTCTACTTTAATTTTGCATAGCGTCCCTTGAAGTCTCAAAATATCATAACCCATACCATTTGCCAAAAGAATATTATTTTTGTAAGTTAGAGAACTTGGTGGACCCCACCATGGCGTTAATTCAGCTTCAAAAATAGATGGAGCTCCCTTAGTTCTAGATTCCTGATCACTGGAAACTCTAAGCCAAAATGAAGAATTACCTGGCCTCATTCCAAAAGACATATCTTCTCTATTCAAAGGTACAATTGCCCCGGCCCCTTCTCCAGTACCTTCTCCCGGATATAGTGGGTGAGTATCTGGAAAAACTCCCATTCGGCATTCTTTCATGGTCATTGGTTCGAACATATTCTCACCATCATACCACCATGCACAAACCATTCCAGGAATTACGAAACCTTCATTTTCATCTTTGTACATCCTAGATCCTGGTTTCCACCAATAGCCACTTACTCGAATTGCTTCAGTTTCCTTAGTTGACCATAAAGTCATTAATTGCCTTGATCTCTTAGGATTATTGGGGTCTGGAATGAAAATTATTACCCAATACCACCACCACGAAAGACGGTGAATAGGTGGCATTACATCTAGTTTCCAAAGAGATGAAAAATCTCCACCGAATTTGTCTGGGTAATCACTCAAATTACTACTCACATTATTTCCCTCTTGCTAAATACTGATTGGCCAATTCCTATCATAGAGAATGAGACTAACAATAGAACTATTGTGCTAATTAATAACGCTACTCCCGGAGACTGGGTGCCTAAAGTATGGACCGGTGGATGCCAGAAAAAAGAAAGGCCGGTTTCAATATTGAAGGCCTCGCCTATTTCTGCCCACTGTAAAGTATCTGGCCAAGCCATCAAAACAATTGCATCAATCATTTGTAAAGCCCAATGAGTAATTGAAATACTAGAGACTGTCCAATTGGGGTTAATTATAGAAAATGTCCCCATCATAAATTCCCAAATTCCGAAAATTATACAAAAATAAACGCCATATTTTGGTGAAATTAGTCCCATTGTATTGAATAATGCACCATATGCTGCTAGTACAAACGTAGTTGAAATTCCTATTCCTAGCCATACTGGTAAGTCTGAGAATCTAAAAAACTGATCTCCTGGGCCTAAAGTAGCTGTAATTAGTCCGACGACTAACGCTAAAACTATTACATAAGATGCAACAATTGCTAGATATCCTAGTAATCGATATAGAATGAATTCCCCTCTATGAATAGGTTTTGATAATAAGAAATGTAAAGTTCCATTTTCAGTTTCATCCCTAACAAGGCCCAAAGAAAGAAATAAAGGAATGAAGAGTCCTAATAGTATGATAAATGCCATCTTACCTACGCCAATTATGAATGTTCTATGACTTAATTCACCCACATATCTTTCATCATCTGGATCCTCATCTACATTATCATCCGCAGAAATGCCCATAACTTCATTTCCGTCTGCATCCACATACCAATAAACATCACATCTAACTCCATTTCCATTTCTATCATCTTGAAATTGATAATAGTTATAATCATAGATGAAGCCATAGTTTTCTGAAAATTGATATCCATCTCTTAAGCAGTCTCCATCATTGTCGAATCCATGTGATCCGCCTAATTTTGTTCCGGATGGACAATCGACCCTATTTCCGTCTGTATCAAAGCAATCAATATCATCTTCATCGATATACATCTCAGGTGGATCTGGAACTACATCGAATGATTGTGAATAATATCCCCATCGAAGTTCCCAATCCTCAGGAACGGTGGCTCGACCTTTTCCTTTCCACTTCCCGTAAATGAAATATTCATCATCGGCCACTATGCATGCCTCAGCATATCTTGGTTGCCAATCGATGAATACTTGCCCATCAGGGCATGTGGATATTTCCGATTCCCAATCTACTATTTCATCCCACCAATCTCCGCTATATGAGTAATCAATCCATTCATACTCGAAAAATGCCGCTCCATTCCAAGTTTTATTTCCATAAAATGATCTGGTATCATCGTTCCAGTCAATCTCATCTTCAGGAATATAAAAACCAGAGCCAGGATAAGACGATGCATCGAAATCACTAGTTCCATACTTCAATTCTTGACCTAATGGGTAGCCATCATTATCTTCATCGACACTGTCGCCATCATTATCAATCGGTTCAAATGATTGTCTAATCGAATCTACATAGAACAGCAATAATAATGCCATTAGAGCCATTCCCATACCGAGTACTACCCAAGTAGATATTCGATTTCTTAATTGTCTAGCAGTTAATTCAATAATTGCTCCCGCTTTTCTATCGAGTCTGGTCCATACTGTATCGGCTAGAGTTGGTATTTTTTTATCCATTATTTGCATCTCCTATTAAGTAACCAAGTAGAGAATCTAGGTTATCATCAGGATTCTCGATTGAAGATATTTCTTGATTTGATTGTAAAATTATTGATGGCAGAATCGAATGGGCCTTAGATAAATTATTTGTTTGAATTTCTAACTCGCCTTCATTCGGAAATCTTACACCGTATACTGGATCTCTCTCAATAAATTGGGCTGCAAGTGACCTAGGATTTTCACATTTTATTAGTATTCTATGTGGGTGGTTATCAAGCAAATCCCTAATAGCATGTAGATTTCCAATAGCTAGAAGTTTTCCATTATGTATGATAACTATTTGTTCTGTAATCCTTTCTATTTCTTGTAATATGTGACTTGATACTAATACGGTTTTTCCCTGATTTCCTAATTCTCTAATTACACTCATAATACTAGTTCTTGCAATTGGGTCACAGCCATGGAGAGGTTCATCTAATACTATTAAGTCGGGGTCATGTACAAGTGCATGAGCAATTTTTACTCTTTGCCTCATCCCTTTACTATATTTTCCTACTTCTTTATGCATTACATCATCAAGTCCTACAAAATTAAGTACATGCTCAGTTCTATCTCTGGCCTCATCTCGTGTCATTCCATGTAGCCTAGCTAGAGTTGAAACGAAATCTAATGCAGTCATCCAATCGTAAAGCCTTTCTGATTCGCTAACATAACCAATCTTCCTGTAGGGAGCGGAGTTACTCCATGGATTGATTCCGAATAATCTTACTGAGCCCTGAGTGGGTTTCAATCTACCCATTAATAATTTGAATAGCGTTGATTTTCCTGCTCCGTTCGCACCTAAAATACCTGTAACTCCACCATCTATGGCTAGTGAGACTTCATTTATTCCTATAACCTGGCCATATAATTTTGATACTTTATCCAATAGTACGGTTGGTATAGGTTGATTTTGTATTGTCATTCTCTGGTAACCTCCAAAGAAGAAACACGAGAAATTAATAGTCCTAATGAAAGTGTATTTATTAATAGTAATGAAAGTATTGAAAATGATAGTGGATGATCATAATTTGGTGGTAAACCTACTAAGAATTGTCCTACGTGAGCAAGGCAATCATAGGGGCTGATAATGTAAAGAATAGTGTTTTCGAATTGTAGTTCAACTAATAGTGATACTAATTTTGTACCGTAAATTACACTTAAGAATCCAATTGCAGCAAAAAATCTACTCTGACTTATGCTAGATAGAGCTAGGCCGATTGATGTGTATGTAATCACCAATATTATTCCTGCTATCATCCCACCGATGAAAATTGGGAGAGTATCGGCTAGAAATGCCCATCCTTCCCCCCTGAAAACAATAGCACTAGTATAGTATAAGAAATATGAGAAAACTATAACAAAACCCAAAATAACAGCCACACTAAGATATTTCATTGAAGTGTAATCAAAACGGGTTACGGGCCTAGAGAAATATATCGCACTAGTGCCATTCTTTCTGTCATCTGAAATCATTCCACCCACTACTAATGCAGTTAGGAGTGGCCAAAAACACATATTTCTTGGAAAATAACCCAAAACTTGGCCCCATAGATTATATCTGTTTATGCCCCACATTTTTGATATGAAACCTCCATCTTCACCACCCAGTAAGGATGATAGGAACAACATTGGAACTGGAGTTAATGCACCGATAAAAATTACTAGAATCAATAATCTTACCATCGGATGATAATATCTGTGACCTTTGCTAGTCAAAAGGCCGTAGACATGGTGCCTATAGATTGCATAATTTCTTACCCATCTTGGCCCCAAACTCCCTTCCCATGTCCTGTATTGTTGATTGAAAATTGACCCTAATTTTGTGTCCGATTTTGTAACAACAGCAGATGCTTCTTCATCACCATCTCCAGCCCCAAAGGCCACTTCCATCCTTGTTTGGCCACCACCTAAATCTACGCTATCTTCCACTTAAAATCCACCTTTATGATCTGGAGTCATTAATTCTGAACTACCTTTAATTTCTGACCCGAGTTTATCCATTATTAGTAAGAAAATATCTTCTAAATCGGGCTCATATTCTTTTAATTGTCTTATTTGTACTTCGGATTCTACGGCTGACTCCAGTACTTTTTTTATTGTTTCTTCATCTTCAATCTTTATTCTAATAATTCTCCCTAATCTTCTGACTGATAGATTTTTGGAAATTAATGATTCTTCCATTTTACTGGCACCACCCCAAATCATAATTTCAATTTCTCTTTCTACTTGGTTAACTAATTCACCAATACTTCTTTGTACCACTATTTTGCCCTTATGTATGAGAACTATTCTATCACAAACCTCTTGGACATCATCCATTACGTGACTACTCATCAACACGGTTCTATTTCCTTGTTGGACAGTTCTTTTTAATGTCTTTAACATGAATTTTCTCGCCCTTTTATCTAACCCATTAGTTGGCTCATCACAAATTAGGATATCGGGGTCATGGATTAAAGCGCATGCTAATTTAGTTGCTTGAAGCATCCCAGTACTGAATGTCTCGATTTTTCTATACCTTTGTTCCTTTAGTCCTACGTACTCAAGAACTTCGTGAGCGCGCTGTGCTGCAACCTTTGAATTCATTCCGAGTAACTCGCCACAATATCTAACCTGATCGATAGCAATTAACCCAGAATCTAAGGCATTATACTCTGGCATATATCCAATTCTTGATCTAATTTTTTCTCCTTCAGTCTTAATATCATAACCCAAAACTGTTCCCTCGCCTGAAGTGGTACCAATAAGTCCCAATAGACATTTGAATAGGGTTGACTTTCCAGCACCATTTGGTCCGAGAATGCCAATTGCTCCAGATGGAATACTCAAATTCACATCATCAAGGGCTAAATGAGGGCCATACATTTTTCTTAGCCCTTTGGCTTCAATTACAAAATTCTCTTGTGATAAATTATCCCCATTTTTGGATGATGAATCTTGGTGATTTTCAATCAAGTGGCGCCTCAGCTCCTTCAATAATGTGTAACGGTTAGGCACTAATCACTTGAAGCAATCCCTAAAAAGCTGAAATAAATTTTCCTATAAATTTCCATTCTTGACCTTTACAGCAATTCCCTTTTTCATATACCTCATTTCTAAAGATGTAGTAATTGCTATTCCATGTGCAATTAATTCTCCTGAAGAAGATATTACTATGCATTGTTGTCCTGGAATTAAATGGGGATCTGCCCCCAGAATATATCCATGCATAACATTCCTACCCTTACCAACAAATGGGATTGCATCGTCAACAATCCTAACCCTTGGGATTCCCGGAAAGATCTCATCTGAGGGAAGTTGATTAAAATCTGGCAGGGGGTTTTGATTGAGATCGAGTAATTTCTTTGCTCCATCGATGGTTAGTGAAATACCGCCATCAGTTAATCTCGGTGAGAGTACATGCTTTTCATCTGAAAAGATATTCACCATCCTATCAGTACTTGATTTTCTAGAGGTCATATTTTCAGTAAATTTACAACCTTCTAGTGGATGGAGTCCGCATAAAATTGAAAGTTTATCAACAATTGAGCATCTATCTAGCCATTTTCTGATTTCTGGAGATGTTTTTACTTCAGATATATCTTCATCATTTTTGTTTATTATTGTATAAGAGTAGCTTGATAATCCAAGTTCAGATAGTAATTCTTCCACCTCATAGTCAAATAACGAATCATTCCACATATCATTAGGTCCATTTAGATGGCACCAAGGAGATAAATCCTCGATAGTATAGGGAATTAGCCCTAACGGAGTTAATATTAGAATGACTGTTTCCGGTATCTCATCTAGTAATTGAATAATTTTTTCTTTGGCTGAATTTCGCCATGGTGGTTGGAATCCTTCCAGAATAATCACTCTCTCTGGTGGTCCACTTTTACCATTCCACCAAGATCCTGGAAACCGCCACCTAGTAGCTAGAAGTGCTTGGATATGTAATATATGAGGTCTGAATTCGATATCCTCACTAATTTGCTCCCCGCCACTCCTTATTGGATTACTACTACCCATTAATTCTAATATTGTATCACCAATAGGTCCTTCTTCCGGATTATCTAGTTGATCTAGTATCCATTCAAATGCTTCTCTCAACTGTGGAGATGAATGGCTTCTTTGTTCAGCAAGTTGCCAAATTGTACCCATTCTTATGGCCTCTCTACATCGTGCTAATTCTGCCTGTGTCACTTCTAAGTTATGATGGGATAGGAGAATTGTTTTTTCCTCTTTGTTCATGGAACGAACTTGAGCTGGAGTGGTCCCAAATAGTGCATTTGATGAAAATGGCCATTCTTTTAGGTCATCAAGTTTCAGAGTTCCAGTAGGGGTTAAGATTCTATCATCTCTAGCAAAAATTGCATATGCAGCACTATCAAAAATATCCACGCCAAGAGCTATTGAGAGGGGGAAAAGTAAGGGATGACCGCAACCGAATAGGTGAATTGGCCTATCTGGTGGTAGAGATGATTTAGATGCTATTAATATTGAAAAAAGTTCCTTATACCTTTGTTGTTCCATCAGGGGGACAATTCCGCCAATCGGATGAATAGTAAATCCCCTGAATGGTCCTTGTAATTCGCTCATCAATTGAGCTGACTTAATCCTTAATTCTTGATAAGTGCCACCCTGAATTGGTCCATTCAATAGTAGCTTTTCACCCGAAACTTCTAAAGATTTTTTTGCTCTTGACGATGTTTCGATTACGGATTTATCTAATTCATCAAAAGGCATATCAGGCCTTCCGAATACATCGAGAATAGTTCCTATATCTACTCCAATGTCTTTTTGGAATTGAATGATTTCTTCCACTCCCACTTCCACATCTCCGTAAATATATGATTGGAATGTTCCAGAATCAGTTACAATTATTCCTGGGAAATCTATTAGCTGATGGATGCCATTTTTCTTTGCTTCCGTCCTTAAATCATCATGTTTCCAAATGACATATGAATTAGTAATTAATGCCTCAATACCATACTTTTCCCACATTTCTCTGGGTTCGATTGTTCTGATATTTGGATTAACAACTGGAAGTAACATTGGAGTTGTCATCAATCCATGTGCTGTATGCAATCTACCTATTCTTGCATAAGAATCTCTAGATATTATTTCAAATAAACCTAGGTCTTGATCTCTACATTTCTCTGGCTCGGTTCGGGTTGCCATATTGCCATGGTGAGGGTTTTTAGACATCAAACCTCGGTTACTCTTGAAATTACTGAAATAGTCACTTCTCCATCTTTTAGTGACATGGTAATATCATCTCCGGTATTAATCTCCATTGTTGGGTCTGTTTCAAAGTTGTGTGCATAAGGAACATCAAGCAAAGAAACTGCTGGAAGAGTTAAGGGGCAGACATCCCTGTTTATTATGGCCTTAGGGCCCTTATTTGTATATATCAATCCCATAAGCACAAATGGAGCTACTGTCGATCCTGATCCTTTGGGATAAATTAGAATGGTGTCGGAAATTGATTTCCCATCCAGTGGGTGACCAGGCTCCTCAATGACTCCTGAATCCCTGTTTACATATCCCAAGTAGGTAATCGGAATATCGGTGACCAAAGCCTTCCCGGATAAAGTCCAATGATTCTGGCTAGGAATACCTTTTCCTTGGGATTGAAAATTTCCATATTTTGCTATTTTTGTAGAAATAATTTGTTTGGGTTTTTTTGAATGTAATTCTGGTCGGGGGCCTTTGGATAAAGATGGATTGAACGCATGAGCGACGCAATCTTGAATTTTAGAAACACTAGTTGGCATATTATTTAATCCACTGGTTAAATAATGTTCAGCCTTAAGAGAGTTTGTTAGTAAATGATTATATTTTTCTCGATTATAAGGCGTAACTTCGGGACATGTATCTTTGAGAACTAGCGCCCCCGCTTCTTCGAGAAGTTCTAAGGTGCCATCGGCTTCGATTGAAAGATAATTTTGTCCGCTCATAAATAGCCATAGTCTATTATCTGGAATTCGATTCCCTAATTCCATTTGCGTTCTTACTGCTGCTGCAGTGGCTCTAGCCTCACCTACACTAGCTTGAGGGCATCCAATCACAACTAAATCTACTTGTCCAATTGGAGAAAGTTCAGAATATCTTGATTCTAAATCGGATTTATCAAAAATTAGTTGGCCTTCATATTTATTGGACGGCGGAATGTTAGTAATACCGTCAATCCATAAAATTGGACATCCATAATTTGCAGCGGATGCAGTTAATGCCTTTTTCTTTTCAAAGTTAGCTCCAGAAAGTCCAACTATTTGTGGCATAGGGCCCCATGGTAGATTCCAGCTAGGGTTGATATTTTTTCCAATCCAGTCCCCTAATATACTCCAATCTGTAGGATCATTCATTTCACACTTGACATCTACTAAGATGTTTGGAAGTAGATTTTTTTGTATATGTAATCCCCATTTTGGAGCCCATCCAGTTATTGCCGTAGCGAGTGCCGAAAGCCCTGATTCCCTATTAGTAGTCAAAGAGGTATAAGAATTAGAAAAACAAACTGCGTTTGATTCGGCCCATGAGCCAATACCACTTAGTGTCTCAGTATCTTTGTCATATGGAGTACATGATAAAATCGCATCGATTCCTAATTTAGAATAAGATTCTATAATCTCAAATTGTTGTTCTAAAAAGTCGGGATAATCAATATTCATCTCCTCAATCTTTTCACTATCACAACCTGCAGAATTTAGAGTTGTGGGTATAGTGACCTGTCCATCCGGATCATTGGATATATCTTTCAAAAAACGTCTTAGACCATGCCCGCCAGTAATGACACTAACTCCGGAAACATGAGCATTGTCTACCCTAATAAACTCGTTAACTCTAGCAGTTACTGCTAAATCTACGACTAATCGAGCTGCCTTTTGTTTAGTTGGGCCAATATTTCCATCTAACATAAATTGGAGTTCATCTGGGATGTTCACGATATTCTCCCTAACTAGTTACTCTTGAATGCACTTATTATTTGACTAAATTATTGTTGAATTGTACAGATTAATTTTTATCCGGATGAAAAAATTGAATTTCTTCTATATTCGATGAATAAATTCAGAAACTACTCAAATGTATGGTCCTTCCGAGACGCATGGTTGACTTTAGACTGAGTGAAGAACAAAAGATGATTCGCGACATGGCGAGAGAGTTTTGTGATGAAGAAGTAATACCAAATGCAGAAGAATGGGATAAGCATGGAATTTATCCATTAGAGGCGATAAATAAAGCTCATCAACTAGGACTACTAAATGTAACAATTCCTGAAAAATATGGAGGGCCGGGAATGTCGGCAATGGATGAAATGATAATATGTGAAGAATTATCTAGAGGGGATGCTGGATTTGGAACGGCAACTTATCATACAATGTTAGCTTCTTATCCAATTTTGACTGGAGGTACTGAAGAACAAAAGAAGGAATATCTGGGCAGGGTATCAAATGGTAAATTAGCTGCTTATTGTGTAACAGAACCTGATGCGGGATCTGATGTACAAGCATTAACTACTGAAGCGAAAAAAGATGGTGAAGAATATATCATTAATGGGACTAAGGCATGGATTTCTGGAGCAGGATATGCTGATTGGTTTTTTGTTTTAGCATATACTGACAAAGATGCAGGATATAGGGGCTTGAGTGGATTTATCGTAGATGCCGATACCAAAGGAGTAGAATTGGGTAAGAAAGAAGAAAATATGGGTCAGAGATGTTCTGATACAAGGGGAGTGACTTTTACTGATGTTAGAGTTCCTGCTAAAAATTTGGTAGGAGAAAAGGAAAATGGTGGTTGGATGAATGCAATGAAGGCTTTCGATCATTCTAGGCCAGCAGTGGCTGCGGCGGCGGTTGGAAATGCCAGAGGTGCAATGGAAGAAGCATGGAAATATGCAAATCAAAGAAAAACTTTCGGAAAGCCAATATCAAAGCACCAATCAATTTCTTTTATGCTCGCAGATATGGCTACTAAGATAGAAGCTGCAAGACTTCTGACCTATAGTGCAGCGAGCTCACTTGATAATGGAGAAAGAGCTACTTTGAAGGCTGCTCATGCTAAGAGATTTGCTGCAGATATTTGTATGGAAGTTACTACTGATGCTGTACAAATTTTGGGTGGATATGGTTATTCGGAAGAGTACCCGGTTGCTAGGAGAATGAGGGGGGCTAAGATATACCAAATTTTTGAAGGAACAAGCCAAATTCAGAGATTAATAATCAGTAGAGAACTTGGGGAAAGTTTCTAATTTGTTTATAGAATATTTCTTTGGCGTAGAGCTTCTGATGCCATAATAGCCATCGGTGCCTGTAAATTATAAGAAGGGACAAAACCTGCCATTGGAATTCTTATAATTTGATCTGAAATAGAAAGTATCTCTTCTGATATTCCATAATGCTCACCACCAATTACCAGTAAGACATCATCAGTCAGCTTTGACTCCCAAGGATGTAAATTTCCTGTATCTTCTATCGAGATGATTTTGAAACCTTTTTCTTTTGCTAGTCGTACAAAATCAAATCCTTCTACCCAATGAACGGGCATGAACCTATGAGCTTTCATTGAAGCTCGCTTCGCTGCCTTTTTTTGTTTATGAGAAAGATTTCCATCGACAAAAACTGCATTGGCGCCGCTCACTTCCGCTGTTCTAATTGTATATCCGATATTTACGGGATACTGGGCCCCAGCCAATAGCCAGATTATTCCGCCATCTTCTAAAATTTGATCTATGTTTGCATTAGGATTTCTGCCAACTAATGCCAGAATAGGCGGAATCTTATTATTTTCTGTAGATTTAGACATCCGCCAAATATCACTTTCTGAACTCTTTTTCACGGGAATATCTCTTTGGAGTGCTAATTCTGTTAATTCATCTACCTCTGCATTCATTACATCTCTGAGTACCAGCAACATCGAGACTTTCTCATTCTCGAGAGCATTTCGGACTTCTTCGATGCCACATCTTTGCACGAGTTTAGAATTGTTATTTCATTTATAAAATCACGCTTATTATGAAATAATATTGATATTTAAAATACAGAATATTATGACTGTGAAACTACAGGGGGTGTTATGGATGTCACACGCCAAGCTGTTCTAATATTCACATTGATATTTGGACCTCTTGTACTTTTATCTTATGTATACGGCGTTTCACATTCAGAAGATCCGAGTGAATTATGGGGTGGAATTCCAGAAACTTGGTGGAGCTTTATAGTTCCATTCATGTTCATAGCTGCGGCGGGATTCATGGCATATTGGTATGTAATTTTCTTTAAGCTGGATGAAAAAACTTTGGGGGAACTGAGGTGGCCTTGGGTGGAATCTGATGGTTTAGGAAACACTAGATTATTGGCTTCATTTGCTTTAGTGATGATACCTTCGGCATTATGGCTTGAAAGTACTCTATTCCATATTAATTCAGATTATTCATGGACTCCAATACTAGTTATTGGGATCTTGACTTTGGTCTCGATAGGAAATGTTATGATGGGTTTACTGGCATATGCGGCATACAAAGATGGCGTAGATTATGCAGGAATAATGTTGACTGGTTCTATTATGTTAGGGATTCAGTGTATACTAAATGATTGGATACTCTGGACATATAAATTTCCGTGGTGATTAATTGGGACTAACTAGAGCTATTTTATTTTCATTTCTAGCAGCATTTCCGGGCTTATTGTTTGCAGTTATTGGATGGACAATTATTGGAATGCCGGAAGAGTGGACTAGTCAGTCATTCTTGGCTTGTTATGTTCCTTTTTTTGTAACTGTTGGATGGGCATTTATTCTTGGAATCAGGGGAAATAATGAAGTAATTTTGGAGGCTTGAGCTTGAGGCGCCTTGAGAAGGCTCAAAAAATCGGCCTTAAACTAGATGAGTTATATCCTGAAACACCAATACCCCTATCTCATTCTGATCCCTATACATTATTAGTTGCTGTAATGTTATCTGCTCAGACTACAGATAAAAAGGTCAATGAAGTTACTCCTAAATTATTCAAAATTGCTAGTACCCCGCAAGAAATGTCAAGATTGAAAGAGAGTGAAATTCTTGAAATCATAAAGGAAATAGGTCTTGCTCCAACTAAATCTAAGAATCTAAAAAAAATGGCTAATCAAATAATTGACGCTGGTGGAGATATTTTTCCTGACTGGGATTTTTTAGAATCTTTGGCTGGGGTCGGGCATAAGACTGCTGGAGTGGTGATGTCTCAAGCCTTTGGAATTCCAGCTTTTCCTATTGATACCCATATTCATCGGTTAGCTTCAAGATGGGGACTTTCTGATGGCAAAAATGTTGAAAAAACTGAAAGAGATTTAAAAAAGGTTTTTGATAAGGAAACTTGGAATAAGAGGCATTTACAAATTATTTTTTTCGGGAGGGAATATTGTCCTGCACTGAGGCATGATTTAGAAAAATGTCCTATTTGTTCGTGGGCAGCGAGTAAAAAAAGAATTAAGGATGAGAGGATGAAATAGGATGGATATATTTTCGGGTAGAATAACTTCTTCTGGCTTCTCCAGTGGAGATAGAATTGTTATTGGGGACTGGAAATATTCACCATTTGGCAGCTTCACGAACATAATGTGGGCTAAATCTGATGGAGTGAGAGTGTTACTTTCTCCGAATAAAAACTTAGCTGAATATGTGTCCTCTCTATATTCTTTTGAGGAAGTGAAAATCACCCCTATTGAAGTAAATAGGGGGGTAAAAGAAATTTCCGTCAAAGCTGGTAGTTTGGAAGTTAAGATGGTTTGGAGTTTATCTTTTCCAATTCCACTTTGGAGGCCTAAATGGTTTATCTCCACATTCGAAAATACCATTGCTAAGAAGTTTTTCAATACCTCTACATTCGGAATTACGCGTGATGGAAGAAAAGAATGGTATTCAATTAGAGGGATATCTAAAGTTGTTCATGGTGAATGTAAAATTGATGGCATTGATTTAGGACAGTCAGTAAATTTCGAAATAGATGCATGTTTTGGTTTTAGTGAACCGCCAAAATGGCCCTCTTCTGTAACTCTGAAATCTTACATTGGTTAATCATAGGCTTGATGAGTAAGTAGTCGGTCGCCCATATATGGAATATACCGAGTTAGTAAAAGGAATGAAAGCCCCAGACTTTGAAGCGGAGATTTCTGATGGTAGCAAAATAAGGCTATCTGAGATTCTTGCGAATGGAAATGGAGTAATTCTATATTTCTATCCTAGAGATAATACTCCCGGTTGTACATATCAATCATGCGATTTTAGGAATAATTTCAAAATATTTCAAGAAAATGGTTGGGATGTTTTTGGAGTTTCATCTGATAGTGCAAATTCCCATGAGAAATTTATACAAAAACACAATCTTCCCTTTGACTTGATTGTTGATGAAGATTCTAGATTACATGAAAAATTTGGAACATGGAGAGAAAAAAAGTTCAGGGGCAATACATACATGGGTACCTTGAGATCTACTTTTGTTATCGATACTGAGGGTTCAATTATATGGGTAAAATATGGAGTCAAGGCTAAGAATAATGTCGAAGAAATTATGCAAATTCTCGGTTTAGAGGGATTTTATGGACAAGAAGAAACGTAGAGAAGTTGTGCAACTTTTCCTAGAACGATGTGTGATCTATGCTAATGCATCTATTGAAAGAAAGATAAAACGGGGAGATGAAGAATCGGAGATAAACAAATGGATAGCTTACAGAGATTTCACTGAACACGCTATAATGGAAATTGAATCTGGAGATTTGGATGCTTGGCTAGAGGAAGATTAGGTCGATATTTGTCATCTTGACACGCCTAACCTATGTTTTTTGGTATCAACTCTCATCTTTGCACCTGGAATCATCAATAAGGTTTCATTCTCATTGATTGAAAATACGGGCAATCCAGTCCGATCTCCTAATTCACGAATTTTTCTAGCGCAGATAGATTGCTGATGTGATATATGATTTAAGGAATTTATATCAAAAATTGCCATATCTCCTAATGCCAATTGATGCTCAACCCCTTCAAATGGCAATCTATGTAATTTATCGGGAGTGATATATATTACTGATCTAACAGGCTTTTGTGATATTATTTTAGTTCTATCACTCCATCTATTTTCGCCCAAATCATGGAATTTATTATTTCCTGCCTTTGGACCTGGTCTAGTACTAAGCTTACTTTTACTATTTTCACGTTTTAGTAGTGTTTTGGGATTGGGTAGACCAAGTATACTGAAAATACTAACCATAGTGTCCGCACGACATTCTACTCAAAGAGTGCTTCGATGTCTTCAATATCCAAACCTGCGTTTTGTAACCTTTCATTATCGTCCGGAGTTGCAATATCGGGCTCCTTTTTATTCTCAATAATGTCATGTTCTTGTAATAAATCTGGGGCGGCTGGGAGATTATTAATTAAGGAATCTGGATTGGTATCTTTACTAAACGTATCATCGAAGTCAATAACATTTAATTCATCATTACCCATATCTTTTCCGTCCTCAGTCATCATTCTTCTCGTGTAGTAAATATAGCCCGATAAGGAAATTATTGCCACAATAATAATTCCAAATATTGATGTAGAATGTTGAATTAACATCGATGGAGCGGTTGCTACATTAATATCCATTGTAACAGAATGCGATTCGGATTCATCAATTACTGTTAGTTTCACTTGTTTCAGCCCTTCAGAATCGTATGAGGCCTCAATCCAGCGTCCCATCATATCAATATCATTTGATGGGTTACCATCTCCATCAGAGTCTAATGATATATCTAAATCCCAATGAAATGTAAGAGATTCCATGTCATTCACAGAGTCTATGGATCCATTAGCTGAAAGAATTATTTTATCTCCTTCTGTCGGATTTAGGGCATTAACTGAGGCCAATGCTACAGGTGGAGTGTTCACTACATCTATTTCAATTTCTGTGAAATCAGTAGAGCCATCATTATCACTAACATGGAATATAATAAAGTCTGGAGAAGTAGAAGCATCTGGCCATGAATGTACTAACACATTCGAATTTATATCACAGTCATTTTTTGCTGCCCCATCTTCATCTGAATCTATTTCTGGATTTAAATCGAAACAATAAATCAGTGATTCCATATCATTGTAGGAATCAACCACTTCTGCCACTATTTCTATTTCTTCATCTTCAGAAATTTGTGGTATCTGCGGGATGGGTAGAATTTGAGGCTCAAAGTTAACAACTTGTATTAGTAAGGTCAAAGGTTCGGTTTCCTCCCCATCATCATCCGTTACAGTAAGTATTGCAAATTTAATTCCTGAATAGTTATATGAGAAATTAGAAACTGTACTTATTTCTCCCACAGTTGTAAAATTAAGATTGGGGAAACTTTCAGCATTAGGTTGCCAATGATGTTCTAAACTATTAATGTCATTTAATGAGTCTGAGGCTTGCCCGTACAAAGTAAAATTATCTCCTTCTTGAATTGAGTACAACCCCCTATTGTCTGGAATTAGCTTCATTGATCCTAGCCAAACTTCGGCTAATGGATTGAATGGGGCAATATTTGTAACATTTACTGAGTAGTTTGATGTTGTTGTTTCTCCATCATCATCTGTAGCTACAGCTTCAATTTTGAATTCTCCTTCATCTGTAGGAACGACAGTGCAAGTAATTCCAACTTGCCCTTCTGCACAATTTGATTTCCACAATATATCAACTGGACTTGAAGGATTATTGGAGTCTAAATCACTTGCATTCAAAACTCGGAATGTTACAGGAGACAGTACTTCAACCGATTCATTATCTGAACCTATGGTAAGGATTGGAGGTCTATTAATCGCCATTAATGTATCAGAAATTGTGGATTGATCATTTTCTTGATCTATTACGGTCATGGAAATCAGGATAATTCCATCGTCTTGTGGAATCCACTCTAAAGTACAATCAGATTCTAAAGATGTAAATTCATCAAAAACTGATGAACCATAGTCTGCTACGATTGTAAAATCGCATATTATAGAACCCCCATCTGGATCACTAGAGTTGGTGCCATCAATGAATAGTTCATTCATAGTCAAGATAGTTGGTGGAAGAGACATTATGGCCATTGGCAAAGATCCTATGTAAAGATTGAAGAATCCGAAATTATTCGACCTATTGCCATCTTCGGATATCTCCTCTGATGGATCGACTTCAAATATCAATGATATATTTCCAAATACTTGAGATGCAGGTATTGTCCAATTAAGTTCAACTCTGGCCTCTTCGAGGCTATTTAGTTCTGGAACTTGGCCATTGATTATGGTTCCATCAGGGGCCTGAATCTCAATTATTGATGGTGGTGATGTTTGAACTCCTCTGTTAATTACGGGTATTGAAAATATTAGCGAATCTCCGGATACAGCATTAAATCCAATCAAGGGATTTAATGTTAGAGTATTATTTCCCCTATTTCTAGATACTGTAACGCCTGATGAGCTAGTCACCAAATCGACAGCAAAAACCTCTGGATCTATAACTATAGTTTCAACTCCAATTATATTTTCTGATTGTATCCAAGCCAAAATTCCATGGCTCCCATACTCGTTATATCCATCTGAGTTATCTCTTGATTCTCCAGAATTAAACTCTACATATGCAGAACCATCTTGATTGGTGGTTATATTTTGGAAAAATTCTTCTTTTTCGTATCTGAATTGTAATATCTTTCCTGAGACTGGTTGACCATTATTTGTAACATTAATCCATGCCGATGTTTCGATGTCTAATGGGGATAAAGGAGTCTCTAATTCGATGGAAATTATGGTTTGCCTAGTCGAAGGACTATATGAGACTAGCTCGTTGACTAGAGTGAATCCAAAACTTTGTACCAACGAAGTCTTAATGTCGCCTCTAATTGCAGGACAATACCATCTATAACCTGCCATATTTCCATCTCTATCATAACTTGTGATATTATAAGATTGAAGACAGCCAGTATAGGAGACTCCGGAGTAACCTCTGCTAACTACTTCCCAACTAGACGAATTATCTTCGGTTGTATTTTCAGGTATTGGTATAGTTATCAAATCGTTTGTAGTTCCGCTAAATTCAATTGATTGAGAATAATTTGTATTCCAAGACTCTCCAACAGATAATGGGAAATCATACCACTCCATTGGTGGGTTGAATGTATTTTTTACTGTTAATTCTGCTAGATCAATTCTAAGTGCTGGAAAGCATATACCAAAAAGAGCTGGATCGACAAAAACTTCAATTTCTGCTTCCTGACTATACGTTGAAAGGTCTGAAGCTAGAACGATTTCAAAAATCTCTATATTTGCAATAAGGCATCCTGTTTGACCTTCAACATCTATTGCTCCATTAGTCTGATATGTCCCTTGTGAAATTACCTCATATACAAGAGTTGAGGAATTATCAATTTCTAATAAATACATATCAGTAACAGTTCGATCCAATACACCATAAACTACATCTACACTAGTGCTAGCACCCGAACTTGCTACAAAACTCGATACATCTAGATATCCGTCATATTCCCAAACATCTCCTAT
Source organism: Euryarchaeota archaeon UBA36 (assembly GCA_002496485.1). GTDB lineage: Archaea > Thermoplasmatota > Poseidoniia > Poseidoniales > Thalassarchaeaceae > UBA36. Next base: position 1,725 of record DAJW01000119.1, on the reverse strand, counting down.
TAACCAGCTCGGAGTGTCTGTGATACTATTTGAATGAATAGAGCTAGAAAATTTATCTCTTTTCTCATATTTTAATTCTTTACTCACACTTATATCAACGAGAATATATGACATTGGTTGTATGAGAAAAATTACCACCAGTAGAGTGCATGTGCGAAGAGAAGCCATAGCCACAAGAGGGGATACTAATTGAAGAATATATGTCTTATTACTCATACAGTAAATCGGCTAATTCATCTTTAATTTGTTCCACAGCTTCTAGAATCTCGTCTTTGTGCCTGGCTCCAGTAATTACCATCTTTCCACTCCCAAATATCAGACAAACTACTCTAGGATAGTCTAATCTGTAAATTAATCCTGGAAATTGTTCTGGTTCATATTCAACTTTGTCAAATGGTAAGTGGAATGTCAAATTGTTAAGATTTAATTTCCTAGGTAATGCAGCTAATGGCTCTCCTTGTAGAACTCCCCTAATTCTATCGTCATTGGCTTCTACTTCTTCATCAGTTGCGGCCCTGATTGAACCATTTTCTTCTATTACCTTAGTATTAATGTCATCCATTTTAGCTGTTCCAGCATAATCTTCTGGATAGAATAATGAGTATGTGGCTACCATATTCTGGACCTCTATTTCTACATCTTTCTGATCCCAAGTTTCAATTCCAGCTGCTCTAAGATCTCCAATCATTCTCTCGATACCTACTTCGATGTTATCTTCATTTTTTCCGCCTGTACATACAGCCCTGCCAGAACGGAACATTAGTATAGCAAGTTTTGGATCTACTACTCTGTAAACAACACCCGGAAATTGTTCTGGTTCATATTCACAATTAAGTTGAATTGCAATATCAGGTAAGTCAAGTTCTTCTGCAACGCGAGTAGAGGCAACTACATTCACTACTGTTAATCTTTCTTCGTCGGTAAGCATATCATTCGCCTTTATAATGCCCTTATAAAGAATAGTTTCTGATTTTTAAAAAAATGATTGGAGATTATCTCTTGATTATTCTTACTCCATCACTTCCAAGTCTAGTAATAAGCGGTTTTCCACCGGCTACTTCTATAGCTTCGGCGACCCTATCAGGATTTCTTGCTAGTGCTACCATACAGCCTCCACCACCTGCTCCAGTAAGCTTCGCACCATAAGAATGGGGCCTAGATACTTCAACTAAATCATCTAACTCTCTAGTGCTAACTTCTAAACTTCTTAGTCTTTCATGACAAGCATTCATAGCAATTCCTAATGCTTCTAGATTCCCTGCAGAAAGAGCAGTTAGTCCGGCTTTGGTAATATTAGCAATTGCATCCATTTCAATTAATTTTTGGGGTTTTTCTCTCAATAGTTTAGCTACCTTTTCAACCATAATTCCAGTAGGCGATCCTTCTCCTGTAAATCCTAAGACTAAGTAAGAATCTCGGATTGAGGGTGGGAGTTCTACTATATTTACTGACCATTCTCTTAGTCCTTCAGGAGTTAATAATTCAGTATCGAAAATATGTTTTGTCCCTGGAACGTGCGTCCCCGAGACAACAACACAACCACCCAATGAGCTTGTAGCAGTATCTGTTGGACTAGCTCGGCCTTTTTGCGCATTAGCTTCCGCTGAATGAGCATATTTAGCAAGTCTAATTCTGTCGATATCATCGACATGATTCATATGAAAAGATAAGGCAGCACCGAAAGCATTTGAGAGTGCTGCAGAGGAGCCCAATCCGGCTGCAGAA
>DAJW01000150.1:853-3622 GCA_002496485.1 Euryarchaeota archaeon UBA36 | reverse complement strand
AGAATTGAAATGTCCTATATTGGTGGTTGAAAATACATTGCGCATTCAACTATTGCTTCCCAAGTCGCATTAGTCCTAAATGACGGCCTTCCATAATGAGTTAGTGCCGCTCTATATCCAAAATTTTCCAATCTTTCAACCATTTTCCTAGGGCTTGGTGGAGAACCCAATTTTAGCCAAGAAGCCAAATCATCTACAACTATGTGATGGTCACAATCAATTGCTCTACTTTCATCCATTAAATTCCTTACACTTTTTTCTATTGCCTTTCTTTCACGTTCAATATCTTTGTGACTGCTATTTATAATATCATTTTCATCATATATGGGCCCGCATAACCTTAACGCTTCTTCAGTGGTGAAATAAGACATTACTTCCGAATCCCCTATCGCTCCGGTCCATAGTGGCCCAGAAAAACGATTATCGTTATAATTTTTAGGATAATATAATGGAAGGAAACAATTCATCGGTAAAATTCCATCTAATGGAAAATTTAAATCAGGGTCAACAGAGCTTGCAATCTCAACTTCATCTGGAGAATAAACTCTCCATCCTAAACTATTTTCTACTTTATTTGCCGCCTCAATACTTTTTGTAACTTTAATAGAAATTCTTAGATGATGAGAATCCCAAATTGACATCAATGGCTCAATTTTCCTATCATATTTCGCCGCAATTCTAGCAACATTCGCTAACAGTACTCTCAAACCAGAATCCTGTGCTAAACCATCAGTTTTTACCCTAGCACCATATCTTCTCACAAGGGGATTCTTTGATGACCCAGTAAGGGCAGCAGAATCAGTCGCACTAATCTCCAATATTCCTACTCTAGCCATAGACTGAATTGCTGAATCAATAAATGGAACTGGAGAACCGAATGGATCTATGTCTACCCAATGTCTTCCGCTGTTCAAAACAACCTTTCTCAAATCTCCTAAAGTATAATTTAGATTATCTGTACCATTTATTGGTGGCAACTCTTCATTAATTTTCTTCGCCCAAAGTAGAGATTCTGGATTATTATCAACCATTTCTACCCTTAATCTATTTGTACTGGATAAGGGCAACTCATTCAACCATCTTCTAGCCCTAAGTCCCGTTGCAGCAAGACCGTCTAGGGCGTAAACTTCCCCTTCTCCAAAAATTCCCGAATTAATTGCATAATTCAACAATAAAACACTTCTAGTCCTACTTCCTGCCATCGCAGGGTTATAGAATACTGAACTATTTTTTTTAGAATGAGGTCCCAAATTTTCTTCCTTCACTGTTTTTGGAACCCTCAGTAAAGTCTTCCCTTCTCTTAATAATAAGCCTGGCCAACCTTCAGGTTCGTAATCATTCACACCCCGCGGAAGAGGTCAATAGTTATCGAATCTCACATTATCTATTCGATGAGTAACTAGTCTTCCATGATTTTTCACTTCCCCGATAATTTCAGTGCCTGGGACTCGTTGACCTAGCCATTCGCAAATTTTTTCAGCGACAATATCAGAAACCGCTAATATCATCCCAACTCCCATATTGAACGTTCTATACATCTCTCGGTCCTCAACATTTCCTTGTTGTTGAATCCATAAAAATTCTGGATGAACAGGTAAAGGATTAGAAATTTCCCAACCTAATGAGTTGTGTAGACGAAGTAAATTAGATAATCCACCACCAGTTATATGTGCAATAGCTTTGATATCATTATGTTCACAGATTTTATTTCCCTTTCTTATTTCAATTAGAAGATTAACAATGGAATCAACATAAATCCTGGTCGGATTTAACAAAATCTCTCCCAAGGTTAGTTGGTCTGTATAATCTGGAAATCTTTCAATTACTCTGTGTTCATGATTAGTATTGAAGGGTACTTCATCTGTATATTCAAATCCAGCCTTTTCTACTACTGCCCTTACTAAAGAATAACCATTAGAGTGCAATCCACTACTCGGAATACCAATTAATTTATCTCCTTCTCTCAAATTACTTCCTGTAATTTCATTTCCTTTGGGAAACCATCCCAATGCAGTACCAGATAAATCCAACTCTTTTACAATACCCGGAATTGTAGCAGTTTCTCCACCTGCCAGTGTTATATTAGCCCGTCTACAGGCCTCAGAAAGTGACTTTCCAATAATTCCATGAACCCTAGAGTCAGTTTTGGGAACGGCAATGTAATCTACGAATGCAATTGGTTCTGCACCAACGCAGATCAAATCATTCACATTCATAGCCACGCAATCAATACCAACTCCACCTAATTGCCCTAAATGATTTGCAATTTGCAATTTTGATCCTACCCCATCAGTAGCCAAAACCAGACGATTGTTACCGAACTCTATAATTCCACCAAAACCACCCGGTAAGTCTACAGGAGCTCCAAAATCACCACTTTTTCTTGTAGATGAATCTAGAGACTCAATTAATTCAGATATAGCTTTACTTTCTTCATCTATATCTACACCACTAGATGCATAGTCCATCGGCTCATCCATAATACTGCACTCTAAACAAAACTTAGATTTCATATTCTCCCAAACAAGTTTTGTGAAACTAAGATTGATAACATTGTTGAAAAATTGCAAATTTAGACGTTAGTATATAAAAGACATATAGATAATCTCTATAAAAGATAGTTAAGTCCCGAGAGTTTACGGATAGTGAGAACTATGATGAATAAAAAAATGATTGCAATGATGCTTACCCTAAGTATGCTAGCGGCAGGATTCGCTGGTTGCTTAGGCGGTGATGACGATACATCTGATGATACCACGACTGATGATA
>DAJW01000150.1:0-520 GCA_002496485.1 Euryarchaeota archaeon UBA36 | reverse complement strand
TGATGATACCACGACTGATGATACTACCACAGACGACACCACCACAGACGACACCACCACAGACGACACCACGACTGATACAGGACCGGTAGCTTGGACGGGAACACCCGCAGCTAGTGTATCTGCGGTAATAGTGACTTCTGATTGGACTCCAATAATCCCAAATCTATTGGATGGATCAATGTGTGATGCTATAATTTCAGCAATGACAAAGACAGCTGAAAGAGAAGCCGTTGATGGCTTCACATTTAGTAGAGGTTACACTACTAGCAGCCAAGGAGTTCTAGGTGGAACAGGTGCGACCACAATTACTTCGGTTTCAGATCTTAATGTAGCTGGAACGACAATCGCTGTACAAGAAGGAACAACTTCTGATCTTTATGCAGAAGAAAACCTGCAAGCAGCTACGGTTACTGCTTTCACTGATTTCCCTAGCGTAGTAACTGCATTATCAAATGGCGATGTTGACTATATTATGGGCGACTCTCCAGTACTAGCTCTTGAAGGAACTTTGATGACA
>DAJW01000102.1 GCA_002496485.1 Euryarchaeota archaeon UBA36 | reverse complement strand
GAAGAACTTCCCATTCAGGAAGGCAACCAGTGACCACGATTTCCCTCTTCCTAGCGGCACGAATGACGAGGGTTACCTGAGTGCTGTGTATGATTCATTGGAAATCCTCAAGGCTTACTCGCCACAAATCCTTCTTTTCCAAGCGGGTGTTGATGCACTCGAAGTTGATACTCTGGGAAAACTGAACGTTTCCAAAGATGGTATGAAAATCAGGAACGATATGGTATTCTCATTTCTGAATCGAAAGACGCCATGTATTATCTTCATGGGTGGTGGCTACTCCGAACCTATCTCACATACCGTAGATTCATTTTACGACTTATTTGTAGCAGCAGCCAAGTCTAATTCTTTATTCGAAGCTATATGATACTCATAAAAAGCTAAAGTTTCAGTTTCTATAATAATTCAACTTGAACAGGATAGCATCGAACAGCCGACTCTGTGTCTAGCCCACTCTGGTCGCTTACTGAACCATTTATCTTCATATTCCGTTTGCTCGATATACGGATTTTTGAGCATCTCATACAGCTCCACCGCTACTGAGTAGTCCCCTTTCTCTGCTGCATCTATCGACATTTGCGCCATCCAGTTCCTGAGGACGTACTTGGGATTGGACTTAATCATCGATTCTCTGTTTGGCATTCCATCCACTCTGTGCCACCACCTAGTTAGCCATGCATTCCACTCGTCCGTCTGGACATCTCTATCATCGTAGAATGCTTTGCCCAGTTGTACAATGTCTGGCTCATCAATATATGTAAGAAGTCTGAAGAATATCGTCATGTCTGTTTCTCTTTTTTGGAGCTTCGACTTAAGCTCACTAATAAGCGCACCATCACTATCAACAAACTTTCCTAAACCAAGTTTTTCTGCCCACATCATACTGATATATTTCCGATAGGAGTCATAATATGATTCTAGAACCTTATTTAGATAATGTGGATTAGTCATCAATGGCGAGATGGCTTCCATCAGACGTGATAGATTCCAAGCCCCTATCATTGATTGTTGTTCATACCTATACCTTCTTGTTCTGGCATCAGTTGTATTTGGAGTCCATCCCGGGTCGAAATCCTCTAGCCAGCCATACGGGCCATAATCTATAGTAAGTCCATGTATGGACATGTTATCAGTATTCATTACACCATGCACAAATCCTACACGCATCCAGTGGGCGATAGTTTTCGCCGTTCTATCGGCGACATCAATTAACCACTCAACAATACCCAAGTCGCTTTCAGAAGAATACTCAGGAAAGTGTAGTCTAATAGTGTTATCAACCAATATTCGCAAGGTCCGTATATCTCCTGACATAGCGTGAATTTCAAAGCTTCCGAACCGTAAAAAGCTCTCAGCTACTCTACATACTATAGCTCCTGGTTCAGGTGCTGGATTGCCATCGTACATCATGTCCCGAATGACATCTTCACCCGTGGTGACCAAGGACAGAGCTCTAGTTGTGGGTATTCCGAGGTGGTGCATTGCCTCACTGCACAGAAACTCTCTAATTGATGAGCGAAGAACCGCCCTACCATCGGCGAAACGAGAGTAAGGTGTCTTACCCGATCCTTTAAGCTGCAGCTCTAAGATTCCATGTATTGTATTAACCTCGCCCAATGTGATTGCCCTACCATCACCGAGTTGTCCGGCCCAATTACCAAACTGGTGTCCACCGTATCTTTGGGCATATGGATCCATCCCATCTATCATTACATTTCCACAGAGTAAAGACGCTTCCTCTTTATCCAATTCAAGCTCTTTGGCCATTTCATCCGACCAGAGTCTTAGAACTGGTTCTGGCATGGGCTCAGGTTTAACCCTGCTCCAACAAGCACCAGTTACCTGTCTAGGATTGCCACCGATAACTTCGTCACCTGGAGTTTCGCCCAGAAAATTACTACTCCACTTTAATGAGCTTAGCGTTCTCAGTGCCATGTTATGTGTCCTGCATAGGCTAATTGAAGTTGTGTGTTTACAAGTACTCATATCTTTTGTCCTGAATTCTAAGTAACTTGCTAGGATTGACTACATTACTAAGATAATAGTACAATAGTATATGTTTTCTCATCTAGTGTATTTTTTTATATCGGAAGCTTTACTCATTATTATGAAGCCCATTGGTGAAATAGAAGATGAATTGGCAAATAAGGCAGAACCATTCCTGGGATTTAGACCATCTTCCAAATTAAAAAGGGGACCTATTGGGATATTAATCAGCTTAATTTGTATAGTGATTGTATATATACAATTAAATAAATCAGGGATAATTTAGAGATGCAGACAAGGCCTAGTTAACAACAGGACTATGGTGAGTTAATGACCTTATTGAGAATAGTTTTAATCCTAGACTTGATTTTATTATTTTCATTGATTACACTATTATTCTTTTTAGATATGGGACACTATAACGAAAATATTTGGGGACTTTTTGGTGTGATTATTATTTTTGTATGTCCACCAATGGCTTGGGTGACCTATTTACTTTTAGTCGATGCTACATTTGGTAAACTTGGTAGAAAAATTGCCTCCAGTATGGAACAGTCAGAGTAGGATAACATATTATTCATGACTAATAGATAGAAATTCCTTGAAAACAAAGAAGTAAAAAAACATGTTAGCATCATTAAGAAAAAATATTAGCGAAATAATCTATTCTCATTGTATATATTGGGAATAAGTCATAGAGGACCTCTCATACTGGGGGGGTGTGGTAGCTAGGAGGTGCGAATTCGATGGTTGCCATGACTTGGAGTATGAATCATCTAGATATTGCCATCGTCATCAAGGAGTTTTAATGGATACGAAAATCACTTTATCTGCAACGAGTGAAATAGGTAATCAAATCCCTATGAAGGATTCATTACTAATACCCATTATTGCTTTGTTCTATGTTCCATTTGTCATTTTTTTATTAATGCTTACCAGATTTTCTGATGACCCATTTTCCGTAGGATTCAATATTTATCTCTACAGTGGAATGTTTCTTGTAATACTACTGCCAATATACACCGTTTATCTGATATGGAATACTTGGCAACGCTTCAAAAAAGGTTCAATCACCTACACTGTAACAATAATTCACATTCTATCGTTTATTGTCCCATTTATATGGCTCCTAATGTTTGCATGGTTTACAATAAATTTTAATGGAATTGTTTAGCCAATGAATAAATATCATAATCCTATAAAGTTAGTAAAAAATTTCTTCTCTATTAAGTTCACAATCATATTCTAGTAATTGATATTAATCTCTAATTCAACATTCTAAATTACCGTAGTACGACTCATCGTAAAACGGCCATTCAATAATGTTGCTAAATGAATTATTAAATCGGCCGTCCCAATTACCATCACAAAGAAGGTAATCTGGGTATTCATAATCGCCTTCTGCATCAACTCTCAATGCAGAAAAGCTAACTGCTGCATCCTCGGCCTGGTCGGCGACTCCAGTAAGGATTCTAACGTGAGTAACATTACTAACTGTACTGTTGAATTTATGCCTGTTCCACTTATTGAAAGAGAAATTTTCATGTCGATCTTCGAACATTGCATCCCTCTCATATTCACCGAACATGTAGGGGGAAAAATACTGTCCATCCCAATTTGAGCCATTATCAGTTGAAGTTTCTATCAATATGCCAGAATAGCCACTAGTGTATCCCAATGGATGCTCCATCACTAATATACTAACTCCATCTATATTGGTTGCATTATCCAACCCAAATGTGAACAGGAAACCCCAAGAGTCAGCAACACGATATTGATAGGAACAGACCCCACCATTAATCACTAAATCTAATCTAGAGTCGTTGTTTTTATTTCGGTTTTCCATCTCTATAGGTCTAAGTTCCTCGGAGAGTACAAACTCGTTTTCAGCTGTAATCGGTACAGTTACAGGATAATGATTTGTACTATCGCACCATCTATCGGGCATATCCTCATCATCAAAACTATCGTCGAACAACAATTCTAAAGGAACAGCGAAAAATAAAAATGATAGAAAAATAAAGATATTTATTGCAATTATACGATATTTAGGTGACTTTACATCTACCTCTGAATCCAAATTAATTGGAGATATCGAACGTTGGCTAGATCTGAAACTCTCTGATTTCTCTAAAGTATTTTCAGATTCACGAGAATCAAAACTCTCTGTCCACCATCCTTCAGAATTCTCTTCATCTTTTTCTGTTGACTTGAATTCCTCTATTGAGACCCAATCATTATCATTAACTTTCCATTTATTTCTACCAATGGGTATCTCAAAACCCTTGTATGGTAGCCACCCTCCGTTGAACCAGTCCCTTATTCCTGAATCATTACGATCATCCAAACTCCAGCCTGCTGAACCCCCTTCATTCTGAGCATAGTAGTATAGACGTTTTATGTCTCCAGACATCTTATACCAGTCTCTACCGTTAATTGTTTCCAATTGTCGGAAGTACTTGCCGATGTATGATTTGTCGGGATGCTCAGTTATTGATAATGCATAAGGCCCCGGTGGCAACTTTCTAGGAATTGATGCAGGATCTATTGGAGATCTAATACTTCCCCATATCAAACTAATACCAATATATTGAACAAATAGACCCGCCAATAAGAATGGTATAGAGAAAACTATACCGAATAATAATCCGAATGGGTCGGCCGGGTCCATCGCACCATCAAAAAACATCAATAATGGGACTGATGTGAACGGCAACCCGAAAAAGAAAAAGAACAAGCCTCCAATAATCGAGCCAGTTCTATTTGTTGTTTCTTCATTCATGCCCTTTCCCTCTATGAGCTCCGTAATTATGATGCACATATTTATGCTTATTATTATTTATTTGAGAATATCACAAGGTTCCAAATAAATCCGACAAGTACTTTACCATTTTTTTCTTATCCCTATAGGCAACCATGACTCTGCCAATTTCGTCTCCCTTAGAGTTGATTATAGATGCATAGTGCCATGAGTCACTGTCTGGGAATTTCTTTGTTTCCGATTTTATCATTGCAATTTCACTTGCCTTAAACTTAAATCGACTAGATTTAATATTCTCGCCATCGAATGTAAAGTCATCCCACCATAACTTTTGATAACCAAAAATAACCCTTATAATGTGAAATCCATAAGATACTGTAATGTAGAAAATAGAACCAATTATAGTGAAACCTATGATAGGAAAAGCCGCAGTTTCTAATAAGTAAAATAAATTGTTTTCATCAGAATCTAAATCATTGTATGTCATTATGGATATAAATACCCCAAAAAAACATCCAAATCCAAATGATAGCTTGAATATAAATTTACCAATTTTACTTAATTCACCACCATCAAAACCCCCATTGCCACGCACTCGAATAACTCCATTATGCATCTCCTCTACAGTAGCTTCAGAGAACGATTGCGCTACCATTATTTTCAATTAAATAGTAAAATACTCTTAATTTTATCCAATTTTTCAAACTATATATCTCTACTTAGTAAAGAGTTGAATTCTGTCCCATGATACATCTCTACTGGCTCTGCATCAGCGATGAATGCAGTCGCCCTTCCTGTCAGCCTTCCTACTGTTCCGTCCCAATGGACAAATGATCCTTCCCACATTCCCAAGACAGGAGTAGAATTATGCTTGTGGAATTCTGCAATGCGTTGCGCTCTGGACTCACCGTAGTGTTTTGATATCTCGTTACCATCCTTGAATAGAACCTTTCCAGGATGATAGTGTGGATTAATCTGGAAAGGAACAATACCGAGAGCTTTGAAAGTGGGCGGATAAACAATCGGCATATCGTTAGTAGTCATCATAGACGGGCAAGCGATATTTGATCCTGCACTAATACCTAGGTAAGGTATTCCATTTGTTATCCTATCTCTAATTGAATCGAGTAAATTTCTTTCATGTAAACTTTTTACAAGTAGGAAAGAGTTCCCTCCTCCTAAATATATGCCATTGGCACTATTTACCGCTCTAATTGGATCTTCAAATGTTTCGATACCCAATAGTTCAGGACCATTTTTTCCGAGGAAACTCTGCATCCTGTTTGTATAAAATTCATGGTCATCAGATGCATAAGGAATAAACAAAACTTGGTCACTTTGAGAGAAATGTTCTCTTACTAAATCTACGTAAATTTTTTTTCTTTCTTCTGTGGATATACCTCCACTACCAAGTAGAATGCTTATTGCCATGCATCCCGGAAAAGATACTTGCTTAATGTCCTAACCTAGAGCAGCCAAAAAGATAATTATCGAAAAAACTAATTCGAATGTCATATTTGTAATTCAATTACTCTGCGGCAATAGTCTTCAGTCTTTTTTTCTTATTCTGTCTCTTCTTATACCATGGATATATTGGCCATTTAGCTAGGCCAGTCCACATTACT
>DAJW01000068.1 GCA_002496485.1 Euryarchaeota archaeon UBA36 | reverse complement strand
CCTACAAAACCCAAGAAAAGAAGGTTGAGACTAGTTATTATTCTCCTTATACTATCAGCATCCATTGTAACAATTTTAGTCGCTACTGGAACTATCAATACATGAAACTATTTCCAATCATCTTCCTTCATAGGAATTATTGGGGTTTTTTGACTAATCACACTGCCTTGAGGGGCTTGAATGATATCTTCTATAGATATATTATCATCTTCTAACAAACTCTCATCCATAATCGATAGCCTCACTCCAATCTTCCATCGCTTCACTAACTCATTAAATAAAAGACCAAGTAGGAATAATATAACTAATACTGAACAAATCCATCCGACCAAATTCTGGTCCATCTTATCTCTCCAAAAGAGCATTCCAAGACACATTCGCGTAACTTTCGGCTACGGCTTTGGGTTCTTCTGAGTGAATAATCCCTGATCCAATAATTATTCCATCAGAACCTGATTTTATTGCTTCACTAGGGTGACCATATCTTTGTCCTAAATCACCCTCTTCTGCAGATAAATTTACTCCTGGAGTCCAAATTAGCTTTCCCTCGCCAACCCTACTTCTTAATTTAGATATATCCTCAGGTGAGCTACCATTTCCAATGAAGCCCAAGACATGTGGTGATGATAATCCAATCTCAATAGTATTATTTGAATAATTTTCAGATAGTAAATTTCCTCTACTGGACATCTGGGCCAGTAGCAGCACTCCACCAACTCTTTCAACCTCATCCCATGAAGCAGCAATTCCATCAACTATATCTGGACCACTAATGCTGTGGGAAGTCACAATATCGGCCCAGGTTCTAATATCATAAAGTCCAGCCATTTGAAATTTCGAAACCCTGCCAATATCTGCAAATTTCCTATCTTCAAAAATAAGCAAATCATATTTTTTTGCCGTCTTTACTACCTCTATCCAACTACTTTGTTCAAAGTCTTCCAACATATCCACATGGGTTTTTATGGCTGTGATGTATTCACCTACAGAATTAATCATAGCACAGAGATCCTCAGTTTTGAAAAAGTCTGCAGCTAGTACAACAGCCGACTTCTTCTTGAATGCGGATAACATATATTGGTGACATAACGGATGGGCACAATTCTCCCATCTTCCTCTCCATACCTCTTCTACTTCCATCAATCACCCTAAAGCGTAACATTATGTCAAGGCTTTCCTCATTCAGAAAAATCAAACCCCGCCTGCACCCGCCATGCTCATGCACCCCGCAATCATAGTTGGTTTAGGTGGCGCTATCGGGTCTATTGCAAGATGGGGACTCTATGAATTAATTCCTTCAGACTCAACAACAGAAATCCCATGGAACACTGTTTCAATAAATCTACTTGGAGCTTTTCTATTGGGAATAATAATGGCAATTTCAAACATTTATCTTATTAATCCAGATATTACATTATTTATTGCAATGGGTATTCTAGGTGGATTTACTACAATGTCTACATTTGGATTCGAAACTTTTTATTTGTTTGATACAAACAAAACCTATTCTGCAATTATATACATACTTCTAAACTTATTAGCACCCTTCACGGCTTGGTTTGGTTGGAAGGCAACACACTCATTTATTGCTTGAGGGAAAACTATGAATCAAAACAAATCAGAACATTATTTTGAAGTAACAACAAAAGAAATGGCAGGACTTACAGACGCTAGAGGAAATAGTATCAAGTCTATGTTAAATTCAGATCATGGTATTGATGTCCATTCTGTTAGAGTAATTCTAGGATATCATATTGTTGGAGATATTGAGGATAAAAACGCGTTTAAGGCTATTTACGACCTTTTTGCAGACCCAATTATTGAAAAAGGAACCTACAACAAACCAATCTTAGATGATTTTTCACCTGAACCGGAATTAGCAATCCAAATAGGATTTAAACCAGGAGTCACAGATAATTTAGGTCAAGCAGCTTTAGATGGATTTAATACATTGTTCCCAAATTCAAAAGGTGTACTAATTTCCACAACAAAAACACTTGCTTTTTGGGGACTTCCAACCGATACCGAAGCTGAAAAAATTATAGAAACACTATACAATCCTATGATTGAACGAGTATCGATCTCTAAAATCGATGACTGTAGAATAAAAAAATGGCCAATACTAGAATTTCCGCATCGCCCAAAAATGACATATTCTCAACCCAAAGTAGTAAATCTCGAAGTTTCTGATAAGGAACTGTTAAGAATTAGTAACAACGGATTATTGGCCCTAAATTTAGAGGAAATGCAGGCAATCCAAGCCCATTTTAGGGATCCTAAAATACAGAAATTGAGAATATCCCACAATTTACCCCCAAAAATGCCTACAGATGCAGAATTGGAGTGTTTGGCACAGACATGGTCAGAACACTGCTCACACAAAATTTTTGCAGCAAAAATTGAACATTATGATACAGAAACCAAACAAACAACTAGTATAGATTCTCTATTCAAAACCAACATTGTAAAACCCACAAATGATATTTCAAAGGAAGTTGATTGGCTGCTAAGTGTTTTTCACGATAATTCAGGAGTAATTGCATGGAATGAAGACTGGAGTTTATGCATTAAAGCAGAGACTCATAATTCCCCAAGTGCTTTAGATCCATATGGCGGCGCTATTACGGGAATTGTAGGAGTAAATAGGGATATTATAGGCACTGGACTTGGTGCCAGGCCCATTGCAAATACTGACGTTTTTTGTTTCGGTCCACCCGATTTTAAAGGAAGAATTCCTGACGGTCTTTTTCACCCATTCAGAGTATTTAGAGGAGTTCATGCTGGAGTCCGCTCAGGCGGAAATGAATCCGGTATTCCAACTGTGAACGGTGCAATAATCTTCGATGAAAGATATATTGGAAAGCCACTAGTATATTGTGGAACTGTTGGAATAATGCCACGAAAACTATCCGATGATAGGGATTCGCACATCAAGACACCTGAATCAGGAGACCTAGTGTATATGGTAGGGGGACGGGTTGGTAGTGATGGGATACACGGCGCTACATTTTCTAGCTTAGAGTTGACTGAAGACAGTCCAAGTTCAGCAGTTCAAATTGGAGACCCAATTACTCAGAAAAAAATGCTAGATATGTTAATTGAGGCTAGAGATTCCGGCCTAATACAAGTTATCACAGATAATGGAGCAGGCGGCCTATCAAGTAGTGTCGGTGAAATGGCAGAGCTAACAGGTGGAGCTGAGATAGATTTGGGCAAGGTCCCATTAAAACAGTCTGGGCTATCTTCTTGGGAAATTCTAGTATCAGAATCACAGGAAAGAATGACAGTTGGAATTAGGCCAGAGGATAAAGAAAACTTTGAAATCCTAGCAAAGTTACACGAGGTCGAGGCATCAGAAATAGGAAAATTCACAGATTCAGGAGCATTCATTGTCAAACATCACCAAGAATCTGTCGCATACTTACCAATCGAATTTTTACATAATGGCTGCCCTCAAATGAATCTTAAATCTGAATGGGTACCACCGAAAAACCTCCCCATTCAATTCCCAAAATTAAATCATGAACAAATCGGAGATTTGCTTTGTAGGTTACTTTCAAGACCCAACATTGCTAGTAAAGAATGGTGGGTTAGATCTTACGATCATGAAGTTATTGCCCAAACTGTGGTAAAACCATTCTGCGGTAAATATAGTGATGCACCGAGCGATGCTGCAGTAATTGCCCCACTCCCCGGCAAAACACAAGGTGCAGTAATTTCTAATGGAATAATGCCCCGATACTCTGACATAGATGCTTATGCAATGGCAGCTGCGAGTGTGGATGAAGCAGTTCGTAATGCCGTATGTGTGGGGGTCGACTTAGACATGATTGCTGGATTAGATAATTTTTGTTGGCCAGACCCTGTAGAATCACCAAAAACACCAGATGGAAAATATAAATTATCCCAATTAGTTCGTGCAAATCAAGCTATTGACGATATTTGTAGGATTTACCGCCTACCATGTATTAGTGGTAAAGATTCAATGAAAAATGATGCAGTAATTGACGGAAAAAAGATTAGTGTTCCACCTACAATTCTCTTTTCTATTCTAGGCAATCATAAAGATGTAAGGAAGGCGGTAACGTCAGACTTCAAAAAAACCGGAGATATCATTTACCTTCTAGGTGAAACGTACCAAGAGCTAGGCGCTAGTGAATTAGCATTTATGCTCAGAGACGAACAAGGTGGTGGAATTGGTGGAACCGTTCCTCATATTGATGCAGAAAGAAATATATCTCTATACAAGACTATAGTAAAAGCCATGGATAAAAAATTAATTTCTAGTGCACACGACTGTAGCGACGGAGGTCTAGCTGTCTCATTAGCAGAATGTTGCTTTGGATCTGATTCCGGAGCTTTAATCCATATTGATAGTTTATGGACAGATTGCCAAGAGTTAGATTCATGGGGCGCCTTATTTGGTGAAAGTCTAGGAAGGATATTGGTCAGTATTAAGCCAAAAAATAAAATAGACTTTGAACAGCATATGCAAAATCATAGTTTTCATGAAATTGGAATTGTATCAAGTGATAAAAAAATACAGATTTTGAAAAATCAAAAAGCAATATTGACTGCATCATTGCCCAATCTAAAAAAATCATGGCAATCATCACTGAATGGAGGTAACTAATATGAAACCTAAGGTAGCAGTTCTCTCAGGCTTTGGAATAAACTGTGAAACCGAGACGATAGCCGCCTTCGAAATGGCTGGAGCATTAGCAGACAAAATACATCTTAATAAATTGGTGAATGGACATGACGAATTATCCAACTACCATATCTTAGCTATTCCAGGAGGATTTTCTTTCGGAGATCACCTGGGAAGTGGGAGATTAATGGGAAATAGACTTAGATTCGGATTAAGAACACAGGTTAGAGATTTTGTTAATTCTGGTAAACCAGTAATTGGAATCTGTAATGGGTTTCAAGTGCT
>DAJW01000113.1 GCA_002496485.1 Euryarchaeota archaeon UBA36 | reverse complement strand
TAGTTTTCTTGAAAATGAAACAATATTATTTAGCCCAATACTTTCCATTATATCACTATCATTAGAATTAGTTAAATCCCGTACAATCCATTGACTTTTTGTGAAATATAATTCACAAATGAATCAGAAGAAGGGGGAATTCCCGTAGCCTCTTCAATTAATTCATCAGGCCTCAGTATACTACCTCTTGAATGAATTTTATTTCTCATCCAACCTAACAAATCACCAAATCTACCTTCGGAGATACTTTTATTGTAATCGGGCAAATCATTCTTTGCAGCATCCAGAAGTTGTGATGCATACAAATTACCTAGCGTGTAAGTAGGAAAGTAACCGAATGCTCCCATAGACCAATGAATATCCTGAAGCACACCCAATGAATAGTTAGGTGGACTGATTCCGAGATATTTTTCATACATGTCATCCCAAATATTTGGTAATTCATCAACTCCTATATCTCCAGAAATCAATAATTTCTCAATTTCATATCTAATAATTATATGGAGATTATATGTCACCTCATCAGCATCTACTCGAATTAGTCCAGGTTTTACAGAATTAACAGCTTCCCAAAGATCACCCTCATCCTTGTCTTTCATATTATCAGGAAAACATTCTTTCCAATGGGGAAGCGACCAAATACAGAATTCTAAAGATCTTCCTACTTGATTTTCCCACAATCTACTTTGACTTTCATGAATACCTAATCCATTAGCTTTCCCAGCTAGTTGAAAATCTAAACTTCTGGGTCTACCTTGTTCATAAGTTCCGTGCCCAGTCTCATGCATAGATCCAAATAGTGAGCCGAATGGATCTGTCCTGCTATATCTAGTAGTCCACCTTACATCATCAGGGTTTGGACCACCACAAAAGGGATGAGTAGATGAATCTCTTCTACCAGATGAAAAATCAAATCCTATCGCTTCCGAGACTATTTGACTCAATTTTTCTTGTCCCTGCAAATCCCAATCATCTTTTTCAAACCATTCTAATTCATTCCTTTTCTTTAGATTGGTTACTGAATTTAGAATTGGTGAGATATTATCCTTAAGACCATTAAATAATGGATCTAACTTTGAGATTGTTAAGCCTGTTTCATACAAATCCAGCAATGCATCATATCTTTCTTCTTCAAACCCCAAAAAGTCTGCTTTTCGTCTAGCATATTCTATAGCTAATTCTAAATCCGGTTTAAAAATTTCAAAATCATCCTTTTCTCTAGCTTCAGTCCAAGAGATTACTGACTTAGACCTGTGCTTTGCCATATCTTCGACGAATTCAGTAGGTAATTTAGTTGACCTATCATACGATTCCCTAACTAACCTTATATTCGCTATTTGAATCTCGTTTAAATCTGAAAATTCTTCTAACTCTTTCAATATAATATCTATTCTTGGATTTGTAATTTTCTCATGTCCAGTTTTAGAAATCCAGGCCAGCTGTTCTGCTCTAATTTTTGCCGCTTTTGTTGGCATCATTACTTCTTGATCCCAGCTTAGAAGGCTTCCGATTTGTCCAATCAAATCAATTTCTTTCATCCGCCCAAGTAACTCTTCGTATGCCTTCATAACACTCCGAACCTAGCATTAGTCTCATATGTTACGGAACCAGTGTCACATTTACCGGTAGAATTCAAATCATATGCCCCCCTTTGCGCAACCATGTCATCCAGTAAACTAATTGAAGCTTTGAATGAGGCATTGGCTTGGGAATTAAGAGCAATTGCCATGTATGCACATTATTCAGCATATGTTTCAGGTATTCATCGCATCCAGCTAAGTACGCACTTCAATAATGAAGTAACAGAATCAGTTCAACACGCATCAGTTGTTCGTGCTGCTCTAGTTAAATTGGACGGAGTAGCTATTACTGAAAGAGATACAACTCCAATATTGCACACTTCAGAGTATAAAGAAATGTTAAATGAAGCCTTCAAGACTGAAAGTATTGCAGTTAAAACATATAGTAAAATTTTACCTTTAGTCGAAGAAGTAGGAGATACAGAGTTGTACGATTCTTTAGAAGTAGTATATTTTGATGAACAGCGTTCTGTAGAAGAATTAAGGATGATGCTAAAATGAGAATGTTTAAGAAAATCTAGGTTAACAAATCAAAATATTTATGAGCTCAAAATCCATTTCAAGACATGTGCTTATCTAACCAAGCATCCATATTAGGTTTAGGCATTGCACCGGTCATTCTATCAACCATCTCTCCATTATTGAATAATAGCAATGCAGGAATTCCTCTAACTCCAAATCTTCCCGGACTAACAGGATTACTGTCTGTATTTACTTTAGCTATCGTAATTTCTCTTTCTTTTGCTATCTCATTTAGCACTGGAGCAATCATTTTACAGGGCCCACACCAAGGCGCCCAAAAATCTACCAGTACCCAATTATTATTTTTTGTCACTAAATCAAAGTCCGAATCACTTACTTCTACTACTTCACCCATCTATACACCGAACCTACCAGAATGAATCTGGTGTATGAATATGTGTATTGAAATTAATCCACATCCGAGAGTTTCACAAACTATGGCCGCTCCGACGTAATTGAATATCATGGAAATTACTCCGAGCATACTTACTGCAGATTTTTGTAATTTAGGAGAAACATTAGATGAAGCCCTCAAAGCTGGTATAAGCTGGTTCCATATGGACATAATGGATGGAAATTGGGTTATCAATAAGACAATAACATTCGGGCCCGCTTTAGTAAAATCAGTAAGGGATTTTTTGGGAGACGAAGTATTCATTGATTGTCATTTGATGATAACAAATGCAGAATTAACCTGGAAGCAATTCATAGATGCAGGTGCTGATATGATAATTTGTCATATCGAAGCAGTGGATAATTTTCAGAATCTTATAAGTAAAGTACATTCACATGGGGCAAAAATAGGATGCGTCCTTAATCCAGAAACCGAAACCAGTGAAGTATTGCACTTGATACCATATCTGGATTTGGTATTAGTTATGTCAGTCGTCCCAGGAAAAGGTGGCCAGTCATTTATGCCAAGTGTTGAGAATAAAGTAAGAGAATTAAGAAAGAATATTGATTTACAAATAAAAAATGGTGGCAAAAAAACCAAACTGATGATTGATGGCGGAATAAAAGATCATAATGCAGATTTAGTATCATCATGGGGAGTAGATATAGCTGTAGTAGGCTCAGGTCTAATTAATAATGAAGGGACTGTAGAAGAAAATCTAATCCAAATAAAGAAATCAATAAAAACGTAGTTTAAAATCACAAATCTACCACAGACTTACATGGTCACCGAGCAGTGGATGATTAATGAGGTCAAGAAAATCATACCAGATGCTGAGATTGAAGTTTCTGACTTACATGGAACAGGGGATCATTTTCATGTCAGAATAATCTCAAATTCTTTTGAAGGTTTACGTCCTCTACAAAGACAAAAACCAATACTTAATCACTTCAAAGAGCATATTGCTAACAATACAATACATGCATTGGACTTGAAGTGTATGACTCATTTACAAGCTAAAGAAATCGGAGAGACAGTTTTTGACCCACATGGTCAAGAATCAGAATTCTTTGGTGTACACATTCGCAGACCAAACAAGGAGATGTAAGTATGAGTTTTAATTGGACACAAGAAGAATTACAGAAAGTTGTAGATGATAACAGAATTGTGATATTTATGAAGGGAACACCTGATCAACCACAATGCGGTTTTTCCAATAGGGGTGCACAAGTAGTAAATATGTTGACAAAAGAATTGGGAATAGAGACATTTGCGAGCGTAAATGTTCTCTCAGATCCTAGAGCTAGATCAGCATTAAAGGAATGGTCCGACTTCCCTACAATACCTCAGATATTTATTAACGGAGAATTAATTGGTGGCTCTGATATAGCTTTGGAAATGTTTCAGAGCGGTGAACTCCAATCCATGTTTGATGAAGGGACTCAATCGTGAGCTCTAATACTTCTGAAAGAAAAAAAGTAATGATTATCGCACTACTTGGGGCTTCGGCTATATCATTTGCACCACTATTTTACACATACTCTTCGGCCAATCCCCTCACTGGAGCATTTTTCCGTATGTTTTATGCATTGCCAGTATTTATGATTATGATATTTCTACTAAGATTTCAAGATAACAGGAATCTAAGGACGAGAATTATAGCAATACTAGCCGGATTTATTTTGGCCTTGGACTTTGTAGCCTACCATTCTGCAATTGATTATGTCGGTTCAGGTATTGCTACACTAATAGGTAACTCTCAAGTAATTATAGTAACCTTATTCAGTTGGAAGTTCTTGGGAGAAAAGCCCAATAAATCTATTATTTTTGCTTTACCAATTGTAATGTTCGGTCTAGTTTTCATTTCTGGAATTTGGGATAATAATGCGTACGGTAATAGTCCAATTAAAGGCGTATTTGCTGCTATAATCGGTGCCTTTTTCTATTCTTCTTTTTTGATAATTTATAGATTTGCAAATAGAGAAATGGCTCCTACTATCAAATTACAATTTGACGCTACAGCTGGAGCTACAATAGCATTGCTAGCATTGGGAACTTTACCATTACAATCTTTGGAAATATATCCTATTGACTTCCCACCGCCCTGGGCTGGTCATGAATGGCTATTCATTCTAGCAATAATATGCCAGGTATTCGGTTGGATGGCCATCACCTATGCGTTACCTAGATTGCCAGGATCTCATACATCATTTGCAGTCCTAGTTCAACCAGTACTGACAATCGTGTGGGGAGTAATTTTCCTAGATGAATCCCCCTCAATTCAGCAATCAATGGGTATGTTAATGATTTTATTTTCCATAATTCTTGTCACTATTTTCGGAAATATAGAAAACTCTGAGGAATAGATTTAGGTGTACAGGAGAGAGATAATAGCGAGGGGATGGGATGCACTCAGCGAGAACCTTTCGTCCTGTACATATCTACCAGAGAGTCGGCGATAGATAATCGTTGTGAAAAAAATTACTCTACAGTTAAGACCTCTGG
>DAJW01000073.1:6926-8818 GCA_002496485.1 Euryarchaeota archaeon UBA36 | reverse complement strand
AGACATCTCTCAACATTTGAAATGATGGCACATCATGCATTCAATAGGCCTAAAGAAGGCGATATGATTTATTGGATAGATGAATGCGTAAGGTACTGCGACGAATTCTTATGTGAAAAACTCAAAATTAATCCCAAGGAAATTACCTACTTAGAGAGTCCATGGTCTGGAGGAGGAAATGCTGGGCCCGCTCTCGAAGTAATTGTAGGGGGTTTAGAGTTAGCAACTTTAGTATTCATGAATTTAGAAGAACACCCCAAAGGAAATATTGATATTAAAGGAACTAAATTCAGGGAAATGGATTTACAAATTATTGATACTGGTTATGGTTTAGAGAGATTCTGCTGGGCGGCAGCTGGCTCTCCAACAATATATGAGGCCATATATCCTGAATCAGTTTCACTACTAAAGGAATTATCACATTTTGATAAAATTATTTCTGAACTAGGTATTTCAACCAATACCAAAATACTAATGTCAGAGCTATCTAAATTGGCTGGAATTCTCAATATTGATGTCGGTACTGATGCCGAATTACTTTACAAAACATTGGTGACTAGATTATCTCAGAATCATATAGAAATTTCAGTCGATGATTTGAAAAAAATCACAGAACCTCTTTCATATATTTATGCAATTCCTGATCACTTACATGCATTATGCCATATGCTAGGCGATGGACTAGTTCCATCCAATGGAAAGTCTGGGTATCTTTCTAGAATGATTGCTAGAAGAGTTTGTAGAATGAAAGACGAACTCAAAATCTCTCGCTCATTGTCAGATTTGGCCATTCATCACATTTCTAATAATATGGAATCAACAAAATTATTACAGTCCGAAAATAAAATTTCCAAGATTTTGGAATTAGAAGAATCAAGATATTATGAAATGCTTAGAAAAGGGCATTCAGCGGTAAAGACCTCACTTAGAGATATACCAAAGAATGCCTATGAAATTGCAGATGAAAAATTATTCAGATTATCGGAAGAAAGGGGTCTGAATCCCGATATGGTAGTCTCAATAGCTAATGATCTAGGATGGACAAATCTACGAGTTAGGGTTGGATTCTCTGCAGATATGGCTGCAAGAAATGCTGAACGGACTAAATTATCATCCTCCAATAAATCATCTCAGAAAATTTTCAATACAGAGGGAGTACCTGAAACGAGCAGAGATTACTACCAGGATAGTAGTAGGAAGAACTTTGATGCTGAGGTATTAAGATGTATAGAATTAGATGAAAAAATTCGTACTACTTTACAATCTTCAAATGAAGTAAACGGTTCTCCAACTCACGCAATTATTCTAAATCGCACCTTATTTTATCCTGAGGGAGGGGGTCAGTTAGGAGATCAGGGAAAATTAGGTAGCTCAAACGTCTTAGATACAATTATTCAAGATGGAGTAATCATACATTTAACAGATTCATCATTAGAATTAGGTAATGTTTTTGGTGAAGTAAGATGGACTAGAAGAAAACAGATTATGGACCATCACACTGCTATACATATCATAGGCGGTAGTGCTAGAAAAATACTGGGTCCACATATTTGGCAAGCAGGTTCAAACAAGGGAGAGAGAAATGCGAGAATAGACTTAACGCACTATTCTAGGATATCTAGGGATGATTTAGATCGGATTGAAGATCATGCCAATGAAATAGTTTCTAATAATTTAAAAATTGAAAAGTTTGTAATGAATAGATCCGATGCCGATTCAAGATTTGGACTGAATATTTATCAAGGCGGGCCACCAAAAAATTCAGAAATTAGAGTAATCAAAATTGGGGATCATGACATACAAGCATGTGGCGGAACACATCTAGAAACTACATCTGAAATTGGAGAAATTAGGATAATCCGCTCCAGTCAAGTCCAAGACGGGGTGGAGCG
>DAJW01000073.1:5489-6680 GCA_002496485.1 Euryarchaeota archaeon UBA36 | reverse complement strand
GGGACGCATCACGACTCGACTGGACAAATTGGTGAATTACGCATCATTCGCTCCAGTCAAGTCCAAGACGGGGTAGAGCGTCTGCAAGTCGTGGCAGGAGAGTCGGCGCGCGAACATGCAAGGAAACAAGACAAGATAATATCAGAATCTTCAGAAATATTAGGGGTGAATCCAGACGATTTATCAACAGCAGTTAGGCGATTCTTCGATGAATGGAAGTCCCAACAAAAAACAATTCGTTCTCTCGAAGAGGAAATTACAAGATTAAGGACTAGTGGGTCCGATAGCTCTATAGTTGTGAAAGATGGAATAAGATTCTCAATTATGGAAGTAGAAGGAGATTTTAATCAAATGAAGAATATGCTAGGACAGCTAACTCGCGACCCTTCAATCCCAACAGTTGCTGTCTTGGGTTCTCGAATTGGTGGTGGAAAACTTATTGTAGCAATCACAGAAGATTCTATGGCAGCTGAGAAATATGACGCACTAGAAATAATAAATCATATCTCACCTCAAATTTCAGGAAGCGGCGGGGGCAACTCAACTATCTCCCAAGGCGGTGGAAAATTTGGAGATGGGATTCCTGAAGCATTAGAAGCAGCTAGAGTAATTTTAGGATTGTGATGCCATGGTTGAAACCATTCTTGGATCATCTAGAGCTTCGAACATCGAATATGCAATCAGAGATGTGGTTGTTCCAGCTATTGAATTAGAGAAACAAGGACATTCGATAATCAGGTTAAATATTGGAGATCCTTTAGCATTTGAAGGACTAAAAACACCAAAAAATATGATAGATGCTTATACTGAAGCATTGAAAATGCAGAGAAATGGATATGGGCCATCTTATGGAATTCCAGAATTAAGGAAAGCCATAGCAGAATCAGAAAAAGAAAAAGGATGGGATTGTTCTGAAGATGATGTGTATATTACCCATGGTGTTACGGAAGCTTTACAGATAATTTTTGCCGCATTCTTAGAGCCAGGGGATAAAGTTCTAGCACCAGGCCCCCACTATCCACCCTATTTGGCATATCCCCAAATGTTTGGAGCATCCACGGTAGAATATAGATTAAATTCCGATCAAGGATGGAAAATCGATATCGATGATGTCAAATCAAAGATGGACGAAGATGTTAAACTTCTTGTTTTAATCAATCCAAACAATCCAACCGGAAACGTTTCTTCAGC
>DAJW01000073.1:533-5107 GCA_002496485.1 Euryarchaeota archaeon UBA36 | reverse complement strand
TCAGACGAAATTTATGATGGACTCGATTTTTCTAATTCATTCACTTCGACGGCATCAATATCACCACATTCTCCAGTAATTACTCTCAATGGAGTATCGAAGGTTTTCTTCGCACCCGGATGGAGAATTGGATACATGGCGTGGCATGATCCTAAAAATCAACTTTCACATGTTAGAGATGGTGTTGAGCGGCTACTGCGGAGTAGGCTTTGTGCTTCTTCTCCTGCTCAGTATGGCTATCTTGCAGGTCTAAAAGGAAGTAAAAAAAATCTCGAAGATAATTATTCAAGAATCCTTGGACGTCTAGAATACTCAATGAAAAGAATTTCCGAGATAAAGGGCATTGAATGTCACAGACCAGGCGGGGCATTCTATCTATTCGTAAAAATTACAGATTCTTTGTATTCCAGTGACGATAAAAAATTTGTTCTCGACTTATTACACAAAAAGCATGTTTTAGTAGTACATGGATCAGGTTTTTCTCCAGAATTCGGCAAAGGGCATTTTAGAATGGTTTGTTTGCCTAGTGTCGAAGTATTGAAAGAAGCATTCAATAGAATAGATGAGTTTCTTAATTCACATAAATAATGTGTACATATTCTATCAATCATTATATCCAAAAACAAATTCCACAAGTTATACTAGTCTAGCGCGGGGATGTAAATGAATCTTAATCACAATCAATATGCAGTAGCTGCAATAGCAGCAACCTTGTGTTTAGCTGGAATTTATACAATAATAGGGGCTGGACTATCTAGTACAGATTCCGGCGGCTTTGAGTCAGCAATAGACGATATAGAAGATGGATTATCTATGGATGCTGAAGCTAAAGAATGTCCACCCGACATCCCAACCATTGGATGTGATTGGGATGGCGATGGTATCGCAGATAGGATGGAAAGTACACTATATGGTACAAACTGGAGAGAATCAGATACCGATGGTGATGGATTATCAGATGGATGGGAAATTGAAAATGGATTAGATCCACTCGATACAGGGGAGCCCTGTATATCTCTTGGAGATGGTTTTTCTGAAACTGAATGTGACCCAATACAAATTAATAGTGTAGATACTGAACAAGAAACAGGTGAGCAAAATGAGACATTCCCAAACCCTGACAATGGCCCCCTTGGAGATCCAGATAGGGATGGTCTAACTAATTCCGATGAAGAAGTATTAGGTACCAATCCAAATCTCAAGGATACAGATGGAGATGGCCTAAATGACAGGTGGGAATCAAGATATTCTCATGACGTCAGTACTCCCGCAGGAGTAATAACTCTCCTAAATCCTCTGGATGGAAATTGGAATTGCCCATTACTAACACCTGAAAAACAAGCAGAGATAAAACAGGACATTGGCCAATCTGTTTGGGATGAATTAGGTACACAATTTGGACATTCATGTGATGCCATTCTTGATTTAGAAAAACCCAATCCCGATTCTCTAAGGAATTATGTCGAAGAAGCCTATGACACAAACCCCCTAGAAGAAGATAGTGACAATGACCTAATTCCAGATCGTTATGAAATTGCTTATGGATCCGTGGCTTTAGAATCCCATTGTGGAATTCCTGTATTTGGAACTCTCAATATAGATGCGCCATATACCGATTTAATGTCTGGCGAGGGAGATTTGACATGGTTTGAGAAGGATATGGATAATGATGGCCGGTTGAATGGACCGGGCGATTGGGATACTGATGGCGATGGCATGCCTGATGGATACGAATATTGTTATAATTCGCTACTAAATCCAGCTAATTCCACAGATGCATTTGGTGATACAGATAAAGACGGACTGAATAACGTAGAAGAATTCGAAGTTTCTTATTCGTGGGGTGCAATAAATTTCACTAGCCCATTGGATTCAGATACAGATAATGATGGGATGCCAGATGGTTGGGAACACAATAATGGGATTAATCCCAAGGATGGAAGTAACTATGACGATGATCCAGATTTCGATGGTTATGATGTCGATAAAGATGGTGGAGTCCGATATAAGGATATGATTGGAGTATCAACAATATATTCTATAAATGTGGAAAGGGGCGAATTTGTTCAAGAAAATAAGACAATTCTTTGGGTTAGGACAGTTGTCGACAGTAACTATGTAAATATTCCAGTAAAGACCGAAACTGCTGGATGGGTATATCACATAAACGTTGAAGTGGGGGAAGAAGTAAAGAGCCGATTACAGGATCTGGTAGTTATAGTAGAACAGAATGAGAGATTTACTAACCTAGATGAATATAATGCCAGAGATAGAGATGGTGACGGAATTACCGACGGGAGATCTACAGACCCACTTTCGGCAGATACAGATGCAGATGGCCTAATTGATGGAATAGAAGTAATAGGATGGAAGATTCGTATTGTAGATTTTGGAGTAAGAGAAGTTATTGTTCGAAGTGATCCCGGTATTTTTGATACAGACAGTGATGGCCTTTCTGACGCAGTTGAGTATTACGAAACCTATACCAATGCTACAGATAGAGATACTGATAACGACGGCCTTGAAGACTACAGAGAAGCAATCGATGGCCATCCTTGGACTGAGAATGGTACCACATATTATTATTATACAAATGCATCCGCATTCGATACTGATAATGATGGCTTAGAAGATGGGGAAGAAGTAGTAGATGGAAAAGATTCATACATAACTCACGCCAATAATGCAGATACAGATGCAGATGGACTGAATGACGGTGGTGAAGTACTCTACATTCCACGCCCATGGCAAAGTGCCACTAATCCCCTGTTAAATGATACCGATTTAGATGGTCAACCAGATGGTTGGGAAATGCAGATTTTCTCAGTAGAACAAAATACATTCAGCCATAGTCTATGGATTGTCACAGATTCATGGTTACCACCAAATTGTGAATCTATGGACGAATGCGGACTAGGTCCAGGTGGATGGATTTGGAAGAATAATGTTGACGGATTTTCTTCATCTGGCGATAGAAATGGAGATGGCGTCCGAGACCCTCATTATTTCCTTCACGAGATGAATCTAACTGGATTTGCTGTTCCAGACCAAGGAAGATGGGCCTTAGACCCCTCATTTGGATCTATGGCTGATTCTTTATTTGACATCGATAATGATACCTTACAAAATTCTCTAGAGGTTCCAGATAGATGGGACACCAATCCTGTAGATCATGATTCAGACGGAGATCGACTTCCTGATGGGTGGGAGGTAAAATATTCAGAAGAGGCTATCAGACTTGGATTAGTAGACAATAATTCTCTTAGTGCACTTGGCTCAAGAGGTCCAATGGACCCTAGGATGCCAGATTCCAATCTTAACGGAATTAATGATGGAGAAGAAGATGAAGATAATGATGGGCTGAATGGCACGACCCTCAAATATCGATATTGTCCTGGCTGGGATGATCCAGAAAATGATGAATGCCACATTAACCCATATGGATTTGGTTCGCAGTTTTACAGTGATTTAGAAAATTATACGAATTTTGAAGAATATGAAAATGGAACTAATCCGATTATGAATGATACTGATGGCGATCAATGGAAAGACGGGTCTGAAGTCTATCATCAAGATCAAGATAATGATGGAATGTGGGCTGGTTGGGAATATTATTTTGACTTTAGTCCATTTGATGCAACCGATGCGAATATAGATTCAGACGGCGATAGTTTCCTAAATAAATGTGAAAATAAGTGGAATACTAATCCAAAAGATCCATTGAGTTTCCCTACTCAAGGAGAGCTGTGTGATAATTTTGATTAATATCACTAAATCTTCTAATCTTCAACATTAAACTTCTGATAAACTTCATTTGTTGTTCTTGTAACCCTTATGAATGTCGTACATTTTGGTAAATCTTTGATTCTTCTAGCCCCAACATAAGAGCATGCAGATCTTACTCCGCCTAATATTGATTGTATTGTTATATCCAATTTGCCCCTGTAGGGGACTCGAACTTCTTTACCTTCTGGGGCCCGATGCTTTGCAACTTCACCGTAGTGAGTTTCCATAGCCTTGGCACTAGACATTCCGTAGAATGATTTGTACTGTTTCCCATTTTCTCCAGTGACGAGTTCTCCACCCGATTCATCATGCCCAGCAAACATCCCGCCTAACATTACGAAGTCGGCTCCGGCTGCAAAGGCTTTGGCTACATCACCAGGACTTGAACAACCTCCATCGGCCATAACGTGTCCAGCCAAACCATGTGCGGCGTCTGCACATTCTGCAATTGCAGAAAGTTGAGGATAACCGACACCTGCTACCTTTCGAGTTGTACATACCGAACCTGGTCCAATTCCAACTTTGACAATGTCTGCACCGGCTAGAATTAATGCCTCAGTCATTTCTCGGGTTGCGACATTACCGGCGATAATTATTGAGGATGGGAATTCATTCCTGACCCTCTTTACGAAATCCAAAAACACCTCTCGATAACCGTTTGCAACATCAATACAAATCAATTTGGTACCTGAATTAGTACCCATCTTGCGCTTTAGTAAATCAAACGAATTGTCGGTTGATCCACAGGTAACAGCAACGTATTCTGGGTCAATTCCATCATTCCAAGC
>DAJW01000073.1:0-135 GCA_002496485.1 Euryarchaeota archaeon UBA36 | reverse complement strand
ACGCTGAATAGTCCTGTGGTGTCCATATTGGCAGAAACGATTGGTACGCCGGTCCACGTAGCATCGGAGTGGCGAAATGTGAATTCGCGAACCAAAGTAACGTCCGATCGCGAAACCAGCGTACTGCGCTTAGGT
>DAJW01000010.1 GCA_002496485.1 Euryarchaeota archaeon UBA36 | reverse complement strand
TTCACAAAAATCGTGATCCATAGTATAATTGGTACCATTCATTGTGGAAGTTAGCCACATTCCCATACCCGAATTAGTTCCATTTCCACTACCATTTCCTTCATGATCTGCTGATACAGTCGAAACAATTGGTGAAATTGCGGTGACTAACATTAACAGACTTAACATCAAACTCTTTGACTTACGCTCACTATACATGCAGCCCGAGCCGCACGGATAAAGTATAAAAACCATGGTGATTAAAGATTTAAATTTACATTCGAAGTAAGTTTAACATCAGTTCAGTTGCCTTGTTTTTTTTATCTAGAGGGTTTAACTTTTTTCCATTTTGTTACTAAATCCCTAGAAACTAATAATTTTTCATACTCTTGATATCCAAATTCCTCTAGTTTTTTTGGGTTAATTACTATTTCTTGGTCACCTTTTAGCTTATCTGGACTAACACATAGATGTACAACATCTACCAATCCACTAGATAGAAATCTCATCCATGTATCTGCCCCACCTTCTACTAATAGTGATTGAATTCCCATGTCTCCCAACATATCAAGAATTTTTATAATAGAAATATCAGTTTCTGAAATTTCCACTCTTTCAATATTGTCCAAATCATCTGATTTATCAAAATCTGATGATTGAATTAGAAGAGTTTTTGCCAAACCATCAGTCATTACTTTTGAATTATTAGGAATTCTATTATTAGGATCAATTATTACTCGCACAGGATTATCTCTGGGATTAATATCCACTCCTCTTCTAACCGTAAGTGTGGGATTATCTCGAATTACTGTTCCCACTCCGATTAAAATTGCCATTGACTGAGCTCTAAGCTTATGTGCCAAATCTAGCGAATCACTAGAACTGAATCTTTCTGCAGGTCGACTTAAATCTCCATCAATTCTACCATCTTTATCAGTAGCAGCTTTTAGTGTGACAAAAGGCCTTCTATTTTTACACCAGTGCATGAATTCTTGCATCTGTTTCTCACAGTCTAATTTTCCGACTCCTGTTTCTACCACTATTCCTTGCTCATTCAAGAATTGAACACCACCTCCCCTAACCGTAGGATTTGGATCCAATGCACCAATTACTACCTTTTTCACACCGGCCCAAAGTAGGGCCTCTGTACAGGGCGGTGTTCTTCCAAAGTGATTGCAAGGCTCTAGGGTAACATATGCAGTTGCACCATGAACACTCACTCCCTTCTTCTCCGCGTCAGCTATCGCCATTTGTTCTGCATGAAGTCCACCGATGTGATCATGCCACCCTTCAGCAATAATTTTACTGTCTTTGACCAATATACATCCAACCAAAGGATTTGGCATTACTCTAAAATTCCCACGTCTAGCCAGTTCAATAGCTCGACTCATGAATTTAGAATCCTCATCCATTAAACGACCGGAACCACTAATCACTCATGATTGCTTGCTTTTATTATCTGAATTAGTGAAAAATAATCAAAATTAATGAAGGGTTCATTAATAAAATTCTTTTACTACAGATATGAACGAAGGTATCAACCAGATTTCATTTGAACCAGATTTGAATTCACCTAAGAAAAAAGGAGTTCACAAACCTATTTTCGCACCCACATTCATAAACGAGCCCGAAATTGGAGAAAAACCGAACAAAATATATCTTTTGATAAATCCTTACTCAGGTAGAAAAAGGGGTAGAAAAGTAGCCGAAAAAGCTACACAACTACTCGAAAATGCCGGAATATCGGTTGAGTCTATTTATTCTGATTATGCAGGCCATCTAGTAGATATTTCATCTGCACTATCGATTAATTCACAAGATTGCATTGCAGTGGTTGGTGGAGATGGTAGCCTTTCAGAAGTGATTACTGGAAGGATGCGCACTAATTCGAAAGAATTACCTAGATTTGCAGTTATTCCAGCCGGCACAGGAAATGCCCAAGGGACTGGCATGGGTATCAAGAATACCGAAGATGCGATTGAACGAATAACTTCCGGTCGAACACAATCAATCGATTTAGCAGAAGTAAAATTAACTTCTGGAAGTATTAAAAAACCGGGAAAATCAATGATTTGGTACAGCCATAATTTAGTGACCTGGGGATTAGGAGTGGACTCAACAATACTAGCTGAGAAAATAAGATGGGCCGGGCCAATTCGTTATGATATAGGAATAGTTGTTATGATTTTATTTAACAGAAGAAGAAAGGCAACTCTAACTATCGATGATACAGAGATTATTGACGATTTTACACTTTTTTTAATACAAAATACTCAAACAGGTGGTTCAGGACTCCAGTTGGGACCAGGGGCATCTGTAGATGATGGATTAATGGACTTGGGAATACTAAAAAGAATGACTAGAAGATCAATTTTTAAGGCTTTTAGTATGCTCCAAAAAGAGGCTAGACATGTTTATCATCCAAGTGTAAAATATCATAGATTTGAGAAATTAAAAATAGAAACTGATGAACCAACAGCGATTAATATAGATGGAGAGTTAATTGGCTGCACTCCTCTTGAAATGAGAGTTTTACCCAATTCGATTAAGATATTTGTATGAAGTTTTGATGGCGCAGACGGAGAGATTTGAA
>DAJW01000043.1:12264-21509 GCA_002496485.1 Euryarchaeota archaeon UBA36 | reverse complement strand
ACATTAGTTGGACAACTTTCTTCTTCATTCGTTTCTAGTTTGAGGAATGGCGATGTATTCTTACTAGGCGGTTCAACATATCGTGTTTCTAGTGTGCTTGGAACTAGGGTAAATGTTACTTCAGCTACTGGATATAGGCCAACTATCCCTTCTTGGACGGGCGAAGCCAACAGTAGGACTCACGAACTAAGTCGTGAAGTTCTCGATCTATTGGAAATTGTTTCAATTGAAGCAAGAATGAATAAAGATATTACCCCATTTCTTGTTGATGTAATTGGACTAAATAAACCAGTTGCTAGTGCATTAACTCAGTTTCTAGAAGAACATCTAGCTACTACATTCCAAGTACCATCAAAAGATAGAATTCTAATTGAGCAAGTTGAAGCTCCACTTCCTACTTATGTTGTAACTACTGGCAGAGGAAGATCATTCAATTTGGCACTCGGATATCTATTTGCTGGCATAGCATCAAGAGATAACATCTCAATACACGAATTATCTTTCGATGAAAACGGATTCATGGCAAAATTAAGTCATGAAGTATCTATTTCAGCAATTCCCGAGGTTTTCCGAAGCAGTGGGGCAGAAGATACTCTGCACAGATACATACTCGATTCTCAATTATTTGCAAAGCGATTTCGAGAAGTCAGTTCTAGAAGTATGTTAAATCCTAGAAGAGTAGGTGCTGATGAGGTCAGCCCTAAACAATTTCAACAAAAGGCAGAACAAATTATGAATCGACACCGAAAAATGGATGATTCAGTAATAGTCAGAGAAGCATTGAATGAAATACTAAATTCTG
This sequence comes from Euryarchaeota archaeon UBA36, assembly GCA_002496485.1. Lineage (GTDB taxonomy): Archaea > Thermoplasmatota > Poseidoniia > Poseidoniales > Thalassarchaeaceae > UBA36. Next base: position 20,707 of record DAJW01000043.1, on the reverse strand, counting down.
ATTTAGATATGTGGGGACTTCGAGAATTTCTAATGAGGATGAACAGTGAAGATGTACGAATTGTTCACCGGAGAGTGAAAATTCCTTCCCCCCTAGGGATGACTCTATTTATGTCCTCATTCGAGGATTTACTAACTCTTAGAACTAGAGCTTATCTAATTAAAGATGTAGATCCAGAGATACTTCGTAGGTTATTGGGTGCACGTTCATTAGCTACAGAGTTAGATGAAGAGAAACTTTCCCATTATTATCAATCCAAGGTTGCAATTCCTAGAAATGCAAATGAACTACTCAGGATTATGGATATGGGGGGTGGACTCGAGAGAGAACTCACTCATCCATTGTACAGTGATAAACTGAAAGATATTGAATTTGAAACCTTGAGAGAATGGGTTCATGATTTGGCAGAAAGGAAATTAATTACAAAGGTTAGAGGAACTGGTCACGAAAAAATCGATAATAAATGGTTTTCAATAAGAATGGCCGAAGTTCATGGAACATTAGGATGTTTAGCTCTAGCAGGAGCAGCGGAAATGGACGATATTAGTTCATTATACACCGGTGGTTTGACTTATGAACTAGCCGAAGATTTTGATGGCGGTACTCCTACAGAATGGAAAACCAAATATCTTTCTGATCCTATTGATAGTTTAAGATTAAAATTACTAGATATGTTAGGATCTGAGGGACCCCAAACCGCAGAGTCCTTATGCGCTAGACTACCATTTCCTTCAGCCCAAGTTGAGTCTGTACTACAAGAATTAGAAATGCGGAATTTAGTATCTATAGGATTCTTTACACAGACTGATGAAGGAGAATTCATACTTCGGGTGGATGAGTATAGAATAACTGGCGGCCAAGTAAGTGTAATTGATTACAGGACTCTTCAAACACTAATTCTTCTAAAATCATTTCAAAAATTTGATGATCCTTCAGAATGTATCAGAAACCTATCCTTCGTACAAAGAAGGGAAGAGCTATTGTATCGAGTTTCTGACTATAGATTTAGAGATTGGAAAGATATCAAACATGACTCCGATATATATAACGGAAGATTGCTTCATAATCGCGTTGGATATACGATGAAAGATCAATTGCCAATGCTATTAGGGCTTCGAGGAGAGCCTTGGATAGGAGAATTAGAACAAGAGCTATTAGATAAAATTCCAAAAGAAGGAATTCCAAGGAATCAGTTATTCGAAGATTATCCAAAAGGAAAAGAAAATGCCCATATTCAAAGAAGTATCAAATCAGCTCTATCGAATCTAGAAAGGCAGTTAGCAGTAGCTAAACAATATCGTGATATCCCTAATAGAAAGAGATCATTAGCTATTTTTAAGAAAATACACGAACAAATTAAGCCTTTATCATTTAATCAAGCCCTATCCGAGTTGATATCTAAAATTGGGCCAGTTAGGATACATACACTACGGTTCTTTGTAACTCGGCCAGTTGAAGAGTTGGCAGAGGCCCTTAGAAACCTAGAGAATTCAGGTAAAATTACCAGGATAGTCACGCTCCAACCAGATCCGACTGACTATTATTCTTCACCTGAAGATGCAGAAAAATTACTTTCACCTTTACCAGAAGATCGAAAAATGAGAATTCTTTCACAATCTGATCCTTTTAGTAGTCGATTCATTCAGGAAATCAGACTATTACTAAAACAAGGATGGTATTATCCGGTCTTCAAAGGAGTGGATCCAATTGGTAGGATTCTTATGTTTGTTGTCAATGATTATTTAGAAATTAAGGATATAAATATTCCACACTCCTACCTAGATGATTTCAAGACAGCATTCTCAGATCTACTTGAAAATTATAGAGATAGACTCGTAGATGTATCAGTTTTACACGCTTTTAATGGAGTACCTGTACATGATTGCGACGATAATATCCAACAAATTTTATCTGATTTAGGATTTTCTTCAATGGGAGATGATGAGCGCTATATCAGAGGGGGTGTTGTAGCACCTAGTAACAGAAAAAAGGTAAATAGAATGTTATTTCATCATCACTACTTACACCAAGAGAGTCGTTGGGAAAATGAAACCATGGCACTAGAGAATTCTAATGAATTAAGAGATGATTTCGCGTTAAGAGGCCGCTGTGAAATGTTCAGAGTAAATCTCAGCTCTATGGTAGCTGCACATCAACTTAATCAAGGCTCGAATTTACGTGGTCATCTTGTTTGGGCCAAACTACAACACTTCAGAAAACTACTTACTATTCGTAATGTGCCAATAGAAGATGAAGATAAAGAAATAGTACAATTCTTCAGAGAACACAGTGATCCAGATGTATATATGGAAAGAAATGCACTTAAGAGATCAGATTTTAGAAAACTAATTTCACCGCTTGTTCGAACTGGTCATTTAATTCAAGATTATAGAGGAGGATTTAGAACTGTAGAGCCTTTGGAAAATGCAGATTTATGGGAAATCAAAAGAGAATATCTGAGTGATTTAGTAAAGAACTATCCCGTTATCACATTGAAACAAGTGGAGAGACTAGCAGGCTCATCTTTTTCTCCTGAAGAGATCAGTGATGTGATGCACGAATTTGAAGAAGATGGCATTTTAATCAAAGGATTCCTAGTGGATGATTTAAGAGATATATGTTGGGGTAGGCAAGATATGCTAGAAAATTTAAATTCATTAAGAAAAACTAGAGATTTAGTTATCCCACCATCAGATCCTCTAATACACTATTTTGGCGGTTTATTACGTGAAAGATTCGGTTTTGGTTCTGCATATTTGGTATTCCATAAAGAAGAACCAATCGCAGCTTTCAAGGCGAATACCAGAAAAGATACGATAGAATTAACAGATTTTGTCGGAGATTCTGATTTAGAAAAAGAAGCAATTAGAGTGATGAAAGAATTCGCTTGGGAACATGATATGCCTCTAACAGGAAAGCTTTACAGTAGAATTAGATCAAGAATGATTTAATTAATATCTTTATTACTGAATGGACTTAGAATTTTCATTATGTTTTTGTGTAACTCAGGCAATATATCGAACAAAGCTAATGCCATCAAAAACATAGCTAGTAAGCTAATACCCTTTGCCGCATAACTATGTGCAAATTCAAACATACCAATTCCATAAAAACTCCAATCCCTGTAGGTATCAGTTAACCAAACAATCCCAGCGTTTCTAAAAACATTCAGAATGTGAATGGTAGGAATTGTTATTATTAGCGCCCTCATTCTCCTTTTCCAATGTACTGATTTCAATGCTACAATCCCACCAATAAAAACTGCCATAGATTGTAATGCTGAACATGCTAGGATAAATATCACTATATTTTCGCCATTGATTTTATTCATTGGAGCGAAGAAACCTGCTTCTCCCAAGGGTTCTGTTAGGATTAATAAGTTTCCATCCCATTCTTCTGTAGAAATTGCAACTTTATCGTGTCTATCAATCATCATTTGCCCTGTTTCATATCCACCAAGGCCCGAAAAATCTAACAGCAGATTAGCACTATCTGCAGTAAATTCTACAAACCATATGTTTAGTATTGGAATTCCATATACGGCATAATATGGAATCATTGACCATACAATACATCCCCTCATCCAAAGTCTAGAATCTAAACTTTCTTCAGTAGATTTGTACTCCCAATATGAAATAGCAAAACCTACAGGGAGTGCTGCCCCTGTCATCAAAACTAGCAATGGATCAGAAATCTCAACAAAATAAGAAGAGTATAAGTAGAAAAACAAACCAATTAATGGCCATCCAATCATCGCAAAGATTCTGGAAAATTTTTCAGATTTATGATGAAAACCCACAGCCATTAGCGATAAACCAATTGCACCTATTAACAGATGCATTGTAATTTCTGCTATACCAATTGATTCAGCTACATCATATATTAATGCACTAATTGGCTCTTCCATAACTGATGGGAAACATTAACCTGTAAATAGGATATCCTCTTCGGGGGTATGATTACTAATGGAGTTCGACTTCAAGAATTTTGCCAACTCATATCTAAACGACTTAATTTCTACAATTTCTGATTTTCCAATGGAGCAATTAGAAAAATTCTGGAAATCAGTAGAAAAAACCAGAGATTCGGGAAAAACTGTACACTTCATAGGTAATGGAGGAAGTGCTGGGACTCCTTCACATAGCGCAGGTGATTGGTCTAAAGAGCTGTCTCTGAAAACATTATCACATACTGATAACTCTTCTGCTTTGACTGCTTGGGCTAACGATACGAATTTCGAGAATATATTCCTAGGTCAACTCTCAACATTCTTATCAGAAGGAGATCTAGTTGTTGGATTCAGTGGTTCAGGAAACTCCATGAATGTTCTGAACGGATTAAAATATGCTAATGAAAAAGGTTGTACTACAGTAGGAATTACAGGTAACTACAACGATATGAGCGGTGGAAAAATGATTAGTATTGTTGATATAGCTATTTTAATTCCTACAAATTCAATGGAAAGAATAGAAGACTTTCAACTAATAATTAACCATATCATTAAAGAGGCAGTTAAGTCAAATAATAAACTGTGATTTTATGCTACAACCATTCCGTCACCGTTCAAACCTAAATTCCCAAATCACACTCCCTCCATTACCTACAACATGGAGGGGTAAGATTGCATATCTAGATAGAGATGGAGTAATTAATTATGGATCTGAAAATTATATCAATTCAGTCGATGAATTAGTTCTACTTCCTAATATCGGGCAATCAATCGGAAAACTTAGGAGGAAAGGATTTAGGATTTGTGTTGTTACTAATCAATCTCCAATTGGTCGGAATATATGGGGGCATGAAAATTTAGCAAAAATCCATGATTATCTTTCTGTTTTATTACTGGAACAAGACTCGGACGCATTTCTAGATTTGATATTATACAGCCCCTATGCTCCATGGGAAGGGTCTTGGGCAAGAAAGCCAAATCCTGGAATGTTAGAAGCAGGACGTCAAATTATGCAAATAGGAAGTGAAAATTTAGAAAAGGACTTTACATTATCATTTGGACATAATTGGAAAAATCAATTTGATGAATCAAAATCAGTAATGGTCGGAGACAGAGATGTCGACATGGAAGCAGCAAGGAAATTTGGAGTTCGAGGGATTAAATGTAATCCCGAAGAGGGATTATCGGGAGTAATAAATCAGATTATTTGATAGAGGATAAAACATGACAACAACATCCGTTTATCTGGGTCTAGATGATACAGATTTCATTGAAAGTGGGTGCACTACGGAAAGAATGAATCACTTAATCAATTACCTAATTGACCAACTTAGTGTAATTGAGCAAGAAAGAAGATTAGTCAGACTTTGGCCATTTGCGGAAAATAGAACTAGGGGGAATGGGGCCTTGGGTTCGATTATAAAAATAAATTCAAACAAAAAAAATAAATTAATTGAGCATTGCTATTCATGGTTTAAAGAATTGAAAAATGATATTAATTCGAAATCCAATGAACTCGTTCAACCATCTCCTTGTCTAATTATTTCTTTCACAAAATTTCCAGAAGATTGGTATTGGTCGTCAGTTAGAGGCCATGTAGATGCATCATTTAGAAAAAAGCAATTAGATTTAAAAAATTGTATTATTTTCACTCATAATTCTGATTTGGGAATAGTGGGTGCTAGTGCAGCAATTGCCTGGATTCCATCACTAACCAGTTCATGGGAGTTAATATCTTGGAGAAGAAATGAATTGATTGGTACCCAGAGAGAGGTGAATTTTCATAATCTATCTCTTATGGATAGGAAATTCCCTGAGACATTTGTAAATAGAGATCCAACCAGAAAAAAGGGCTTAATAGCTCCAAGGACTCCTTGCCCAGTACTATATGGAATTAGAGGTCCTAGTTCAGCTTCAGTCACTGAAGCACATATTTGGCTACAATCACAGAATAATACAGAAAAATGTTTATCTTACGCAGTTCATATTTCAAATCAGCTATCAGATGATCACATATCATCCACTTGCACTGGAACAGTTGTATCTGAACCCAGCGAGACAAAAGGTGGCCATAGCTACCTAGATGTAATTTCCGATTCCCAATTATCCAGAATAGTTGCGTTTAGAGAAGGTGGAGAAGTAAATGATTTATTGAGGAAATTAATTCCTGGAGACGTAATATCTTGGACCGGGATAGTTTCACCCGATGATTCTGTACATCTGGAGAAACTAATTCTAATCAATCCTTCACCGAGAATTGATAGAAGGCCTTATTGTTGCAACAGAACTATGAGGAGTTCAGGAAAAAATCAAGAATTAAGATGTAAGATATGTGAAAAAACTACCAAAAAATATTGGATTTATAATAATAATTCTATACAAACGAATATGTGGGTTGAACCAAGTGCTTCTAATCGTAGACACCTTTCTAAACCACTATCAATAAGTCATCCAATAAGATAATATTTGATTTAATAGTAGTTAAGATGTGACAGACCATACCCCAATTACAGATTTTATTTCTACCACTGCTCTATTACTAATTTCATTATTTCTGATTAGAAAATTACTGATTCTCAGACAAAGACGGAGATTAATACTAAATGGTAATTTAGGTAATGGATATACCGGTTCAGCGATAAATCCGAATTCACTAATTGATCCTAACAAAGATGCTGTAGAGCAAATGACCAAACTTTTAGAACAAGCTGGCTTTCATCAAGAAGAATAATCACTAGTAACTCTTGCGATGAGTGTGGCCAATCAATCTAATGAGCGTATAAAGCGTAGAGAACTTCCCGAATTTGAGGAATCAGAATCATCAATTATAGAAAGCCTGTTAGATGATGGTATAATCAGTGTGGCCTTAGATGATACTAATCAATATGGACCTCATGCAATGATAATAATGTTATTTGGAGTAGCTAGCTTAACTGCAGTATCACTACTATTAATATCATTAATTTGAGATATAGTTATTTGCTAGTTTGATAGCATTATCCACTATCTCTCCCGATAATCCAATATGAGATAGAGGATTAAACATTCTATCTATCTCATCTTCTGATATCTTTTCTTTAATTATCTGGTTGTTCTTACACTCTGATTTAAGGTTCGATTGATTTTCAATCGTATTCATTGATGCTTCACGTAGAATCTCGTGAGCAACATCTCTAGAAACTCCTCTATCTACCAACTCCAACATTACCTTTTCCGCCATAATTAATCCCCTTTGATTTTCCAAATTTATTTTCATTTGTTCTCTATTAATAACTAGATTTTTCATAACAGAGGTACATTTTACTATTATATCATCAAGTAAAATCATCGAGTGAGATAAAGTAAATCTTTCACTAGATGAATTTGCTAAATCTCTTTCATGCCAAAGAAGGGCATTTTCATATGAAGGCATAATCATCGACCTGATTATTCTCGCCAATCCACAGGCATTTTCAGAAGTTATTGGATTTTTCTTGTGTGCCATGGTTGAGGATCCTACTTGCTTTTTCACATCGAAGGCCTCTGCAACTTCTCCTATTTCCGTTCTTTGAAGATTTCTAATTTCTTGTAATACCTTTTCAATTGATGAAGAGACATTTGCCATCCAACCTACCCATTCAATATATCTATCTCTACCAACAACTTGAGTTGTTGCTACGGGAATCTCCAAACCCAATTCACTCATGATTAATTGCTGTAATTCAAGTGCACTAGGTCCTAAAGCCGCTCCAGTACCTACTGCACCAAGAAATTTACCTGTAATACATCTTTTTTCCATTTCGTCAAGTCTTACTAGATGTCTTCTAAACTCATCAACCCAAACTGCAACCTTTAGTCCAAAAGTGATAGGTACTGCCGCTTGTCCATGCGTCCTTCCAAGCATTACAGTGTCCCTATATCTCTCGGAAATATCACATAGAACTCTTAGTAATTCAGTCATAGTAATCCTCTGTAGGCGTATACTATCTCTAATCTGTAAAGCTACAGCTGAATCGACTATATCGTTACTAGTTGCACCAAGATGGATGCACCATCCGGCATCTCCAGCTACCTCTGCCATAGCCTTAGTAAGCGCCATAATATCATGTTTGGTTTCCTTCTCTAATTCATCGACTCTCTCAGCTGTAACTATTCCAGGATCAGAGATATCTGCAATTTTATCATAATGCTCTGCAGATACCTTTCCCATTTTACAATGAGCCCAAACCAATGCCCGTTCTACTTCCAGTAGTCTGGAATGTCTACCATTTCTCGACCAAATTTCCTTAGCTTCATCGCGCCCATATCTATAGTCAATCGGTGATACCTGCATCTTTTCTCAGTTACCGCGGAAAGGATATACTGTTTGAGTTTAGCGTTTTACTTAAGATGGCATCTGGTAATCTTCCAACTACCCCTATTTCCATCCCATTTACTCTTACCTTCAATAATTATCTCTCCTTTCATATGTGGGGCATTAGTTACTAATGTCTCAAATTCTCCACCTTCACCATC
>DAJW01000043.1:0-11881 GCA_002496485.1 Euryarchaeota archaeon UBA36 | reverse complement strand
TTCTTTCCTATCCATTCTTCCCCTAGTCCCTCACAAGAGACGGATGTAATGTGAAACTTAAATCCATTATCAACCAATGAATGCATATATTCATTTGAGTCTAAATGCCAAATGGGAGTGAATGATTTGACTCTAAGACGTTCACACATCATTTCTATTCTCGTTTTTTGATAATCAGATCTAAGTGCCCCAACAACTATTCCATCAATTTCTAGAATCTCATCTAATAATTCCAATGATCCCGGCAAATCAAAATTTCCTTTCCATATTTTAGAAAGTACTGTTTTATTATTCATTTGATTTTTGAGGGCATTTTCTAAATCATTCATTTCAAAATCTTCAATTCCCTCAGAACGTATTGGCATCCAAGGTATTTCCATCGAAGCAGCTTGAAGGGCTGCAATTACTGTATTGTCATACTGAAACATCATCGAGTCCTCATTTTCCACAATTATAGTGACCAATGCTTGAACATCCCAACCTTGCATAATCGCCCACCATGATGCGAAGGTAGAGTCTTTGCCGCCTGATGCTAATACAGCGACACGCATAACCCGCCGAACAGATATTACATGATGAATCCCACTCTTGAAGAGTTAATTCACAACCAAGATTCATAAGAGGTCATTATTACAAGAGGTCGATAGACATGCAGCCAAGCGGACGCGGATATGATCATGGAGTCTCGACTTTCTCACCTGATGGAAGGCTATATCAGGTAGAATATGCAAGAGAATCCGTAAAAAGAGGAACAACCACTGTAGGATTAATTTACAAGGATGGAGTTGTATTAATTGTAGACAAAAGAATTCAGAGTAAATTGGTAATTACAGACTCGATTGAAAAGATGTACAAAATTGATGACCATATCGGAATGACAACATCAGGTTTAGTAGCTGACGCAAGACAACTAGTAGACAGAGCTCGGGTACAGTGCCAAGTGAATACAATGACCTATGGAGACCCTATCCCAATAACTACTCTCGTAAAGAAGATGTGCGACTATAAACAATCTTTTACCCAATATGGTGGAGCTAGACCCTTTGGAACAGCTCTTTTAATAGCTGGAATAGACGATGAAGGGGTTCATTTGTTCGAGACAGATCCATCAGGAGCATATCAATCATATCATGCCGGAGCTATAGGAAGAGGACGATCCTCAGTGATAGATTATTTTGAGGATAAATGGAAAAAAGGGATGACTCAGAATGCAGCGATTAAATTAGGATTAGAAGCACTAAGGGATTCTTTAGAAGACGATTTGAATAAAGAAACAGTAGAGATAGCATGCGTTGACAAAGACGGCTACTCCAAGCTAGATACCGAGACAACATTAAAACACCTAGCAAAACTTTCCTGAACCCTACATTTCTAACCTAGGGCCCGTGTGCGAGTACCATGGTTAGTCTCGATGATGCGGTGATAGCTCGTCTTGAGAAGGGTGGCTCTAGATATGAAATATTAGTAGATCCCGAATTAGTTGAAAAATGGAAACAAAATTCTGATTCAATTAAGATATCTGATTTACTAGCAATCGAAGAAATATGGATCGATGCGAAAAATGGAGACAGACCGACAAGTGATTCATTAGAGAATATTTTTGGAACTACAAATCTAGATGAATGTGTAATAAAAATTTTGAAAGAAGGATCCATACAACTTACAACCCTACAGAGAAAAAAAATAGTTGCCGAGAAAAGAAAACAAATTATAAATCAGATTTCAAGTACTGCTACAGACCCTAAAACCAAATTGCCACATCCTATTACTAGAATCGAAAATGCATTAGATGAAATTCGTTTTTCTATTGATCCATTTAAGTCAGTTGAAAGCCAAGTAGATAAAGCTGTCAATTTACTTAGGCCCATCATCCCACTTCAATTTATTACTGTAAAATTAGCTTTCAAGATACCGGGTAAAGACTACGGTGGAGTTAGTCAACTATTGCGTGAATCAATACAGAAAGAAGAATGGCTTAGTGACGGAACTTGGGCATGCATTGTTTCCGTACCTGGTGGTATGAAAAATGATTTAATCGGTAGTGTAGCAAAAAGGTCTCCAAATGTGGAAGTTAAGGAGATGGACTAAACTATTATGACTATATTAACATTAATGGTTATCAATAAGCCGCTGGTCGCGCCGTCTGGTAATAATGAGTATGAGTAAGAGTGCGGACGCGCCGCATAGGTTAGAAACGAAACTTGGAATCGTAATTCCAGGAGATGATTTAGGCGAAATAAATGATAAGTTAGCAGGACATGGTGTTCTAGAAATAAATGGAAGATTTACTGCTGTAAAAAGAGGAATATTGAGTGAGAAAGAAAAAGTAGTTTCCGTCGAACCAATCCATTCAAAGTATACACCTAGACCAAGTGATTTGGTAATTGGATATATAGAAGGCTGTACCAACAATATTTGGTTTGTGGATATAGGAGCTCCTTTCAATGCAATTCTACCGATGAGCCTTGGTCCATCAAAAGCTGAATTCGGAGGGGCTCGTTCTGTGATTGATATAGGAGAAGCAATAATTTGTCGTGTACAGGAAGTTGAAGAAACTCACTCCAGTGTCGTATCAATGAAAGGAATGGGCCTTAGAAAAATAAATTCTGGAATAGTGGAACAACTTCCTCCTCACTTAATAGGGAGAATCATAGGTAAGGGTGGAAAATCTCTTTCAAAACTAAAATCAAATTCAGAATGTAGGATTGTAGTAGCTGATAATGGTAGGATATGGGTAGACGGTGATATTTCTGGAATCTCTAAAGTCCGATATACAATTTCAAATTTAGCAAACGAAAATTTTGGAGGTGAAAATTAAATGGGTGGATATGGAGATGTCCGAATGATTGATGATAATGGGATGAGGATGGATGGCCGTGGCCCTGGAGATTTACGAGAAATTTTTATCGAAACGGGAGTAGTACCCGTAGCTGATGGTTCATGTAGAATGATATGGGGTACTAATGAAGCCATAGTTTCTATATATGGACCAATGGAAGCACATCCCAGGAAAATCCAAAGACAAGATTCAGCCGTACTAGCAGTTGAATATAACATGGCACCTTTTTCTACAACGGATAGAATGAGACCTGGATTTAATAGAAGAAGTAAAGAAATTAGTAAAGTTACAAAAGATGCATTAGAAAGTGTAGTATTGCTAGAGCTATATCCCAGATCCAAAATTCAAGTTAACATTGAGATTATTTCTGCAGAAGCCGGAACTAGATGTGTTGGTCTTACAGCAGCATCAGTCGCATTGGCCGATGCAGGCATACCTATGACGGATTTAGTAGTCAGTGTGGCAAGTGGTAAAATAAACGATATTGTTGTTTGTGATTTAAATAAGGAAGAAGATAACTATGGGGAAGCAGATTTACCAATGGGTATACTTCCTAATACCGGAGAATTAGTTTTCCTACAAATGGATGGAGATTTATCCCAAGAGGAATTTAAGCAGGCATGGGATTACAACATGAATGCTGCCTCAAAAGTTCATGAAATAATGAAAAAAGCATTGACAGGCGGTGATGGAGAATGAGTGTCCCTCTAGTACCTAAACTACTTAGGGCGCATCTAAGAGAATTAGCAAATGATAACAAAAGATTAGATGATCGCGGTCAATGGGATTCTCGCAATCTGGAAATTGAACATTCTGTACTACCAAGAGCTGAAGGTTCAGCAAAAGTTAGAATCGGAGATACTATTGTATATGCAGGTGTGAAATTTCAAATTATGACTCCTTATGAAGATCGACCCAATCAAGGAGGACTAATGTGTTCAGCAGAGGTTAGGCCTTTAGCTGGAAGAAAGTATGAACCAGGACCACCTAGTGCCGAATCAATAGAACTTGGAAGAGTAGTGGATAGAGGAATTCGTGAATCTGGTTGTATTGATGTTGATAGCTTATGTATAATTCCGGGTGAAAAAGCTTGGCAAGTTATCTTAGATTTATTCGCAGTTTCTGATGATGGAAATCTATTTGATGCATTTGCAATTGCTGGAATTGTTGCACTCAAGCAAGCCATAATACCCGGCGAAAGATTTGGAGTAGGAGAAGATTCCAAGTTAGAAGTAAATGGAACACCTTTGATGTGCTCATATCATAAAGTGGGTGGAAGATTCGTATATGATGCAACATTTAGAGAGGAATTGGGCGGAGATGAAAGAATTCATATCACTTTAGGAGACAATGGAAATGTTCACTCATTGCAGAAGGGTCTAAAGGGAATTTTCACCACGAGTGAATTCGAGGAAATCATGGGACACGCCCTTGATAGGACAAAAGAAATACGTGAAATAATAAATACTCTGTAGGTGCAAATATGTCAAAAAGAACACAAAAAGCGGGAGCAACAGCTAGATTCGGGTCTAGATATGGAGTTAGTGTAAGAAGACGAGCTGGTTCAGCTATGTCTAAGAAGTCAAGAAAATATACATGTCCAAACTGCCAATATCCTAAAGTTAGAAGGGAAGTTGCAGGTATATGGAAATGTCGCAAATGCAATCATACATTTTCTGGTGGGGTATGGGAGCCATATACTCGTGCTTCTGATGCCAATAGAAGAATCGTTCGTAGATCGCAAGAAGGGGCAACAGCCACAGATATGACTGTAATAGCACAACAAGCCGCCCTAGAATATGAAAGGAAAATTACAGAGCGTGAATCAGATGAAGAATCTGAAGAAGAATGAAATTATTTCCATAACTCTTTCTTTGCATCATGATGATGCTGAATCGTTATGTGCATCATTAAAAACAGAGGTTAAACACAATTATTCTGAGAATTCTCTTACATTAGAGTTAACGTCTGATAATTTCTCAGAATTAAGGGGAAAATGGAATTCTATAATGCGAGTACTAATTGCATCAGAGGAAACATTAACATCTTCGGGAATAGGGGGGGAATAATGACAGACAAAATTTCCGCCGAAGACCTTCAATCCGTTGCTAGGGAATTACAAATTATTAGAAATCAGATTCAAACTTTAGCTAATCAAATTAATGAATATGCAGTAACTCTTGAGGCTCTATCAAATCAAGATGTAAATCGGTCAGTATTCAGATCATTTGGAAATTTATTACTAGAAGTTGATGATCGCGAATCACTAATTAAGGAAATAAATGAGGCGAAATCAACTATAGAAAATCATCTAACTATTCTCAGCGAAAAAGAAGAATCTACTAGAAAAAGTTACGAAGAAATGGTTCAAGCTTTCGAAATGGAATGATCTAGTTATGCCCCAATCTCCGAATTCAATAAAAAAAATTAATGAATTAACATTAATGTTCAAGAATCTACTTTCTGATGGGAAAACAGATGAAGCCCTATTATTGAGTGAAAAAATTCTCAAAGATTCGCAATCAATAGAGTACAGAAGTCATGAGATTGAAGCTTGGATTAGAATGGAAAGGGCTCTCTTGGGGGCTATAAATGAAGAAAAAATTGGGGAAGAATTACGTTGGTGTGTGGATAGAATAGAGGCTGTTTCACCTGGAAGCACTTTACATGGACTAGCTATACTGAATTTAAGCTCGTGGCATAGGAATAAAGGAGAGTATATGATGTCATTAGTATTATTATCTGATATTTCGGTTGAAAAGGGTCATGGGAATGATGTGGTAGGACTTGCAAGACTGGAATCCGGTAGATTACTTGTTCAGATGGAAGATTTAGAGTCCGCTTCACGGCATTTGTGGATTTCAAGAAAATATTTGTCTGAAACCTCGATGAGTGCAGAATGCTTAACTTCTAGTTTGGAATGGTTAAATCTGTCATTAGATTTTATTAATCCTGATTCATCAACTATGAAAGAGAAAATACAATCAGCAAAACCTAGAATAAATTCCAATAATAATAATCTTGGTGTCAATCCGCTAGATATTATTGAGTTGATAGATGACATATTCCCCTCAATTTCAAAAAATCTTTCTGGACAAGCAAGAGATGATCTGGGACTAATTATTGATGCAACAGAACTACTTAATGAACAAAAATGGATATCAGAACTTAGAAATAGAAAATCAGAAATTCAAGATCCTAGGATTTTAGAAGCACTCCAATCATAATTTAACAATACTTCCAACTCCTTTTTGGAACTTGAATTAGGAAATTCTGAGAGATTCTCTGGAATGGACATACACCATCCAACTTCATCAATCATTGCATCTTCTGAATGCCAACTTTCGGGTATAGGATCCATATCTACTTCTACCAACACTACAGTACCTCTATCAAATAATTTTTCTTCAATAGCCTTTGCTGTACCCAATAGCCCCGTTTCTTCAAATAACTCCCTTAGTGCTGCTTCTTCTACCAATTCACCTTTCTGAATATTTCCACCTGGCAATTCCCAACCTCTATTCTTATGCCTGACCATTATCCAACAATCCTCATTTTTACCATTTTTTGGAATTACCCATACAATCACCCAATTTTCCATATCAGACATTATTCATTTCCTCCATTAAATCATTTACTAATTGTAGTGCGCCCTCATCACCTTCTAATGCTATTTTTCTTGCCAAAAAGAAAGCTTCGGAAACCCTTCCTTCAGATCTAAGAATATTTATCTTATCAATCTCATTTATGTCATCACCAACTTCAGTAATTTCGAAATTACTTGGTGTAGCTAAACTACGCATTTTATCTAGAAATATACCTCTATCTGTTGTTTTAGGAATATTCCAATTACTGATTTGTCCACCATTCAATCTACTATTCATCCTATCTTTGAACATATCAAGAATCTTACCTCGAGGATAATGTGTATTGGCCTGATCATAACAATTCCATGCCAAATCAAATTCTTGTCTCCTTTCATACATTCTTCCCAGCTCATTCCAAGCTTCATAATTATTCGGTCTTTGAGCTAAAATGAATCTAGATAGTTCAAGAAAAATATCTTCATGAGAATACTTTCTCAGCCTTTCCAGTCTTCTGGAAAACAGAATATTTGCCCTATAATCTGTCAAATCTAAAGTTTTCATTCTCTTGACGAAATTATTTAATGTTTTTTTACTATTTCCGACTGACATCCACCAAATATCAGGATTTAACGGATCTACCAACAACGTACTCTCAAAAATTTTCTCGGCAGAATCTAGAATGTTAATGCCATCTAATTGGCTAAGTTGTTCTGGGCTTCTACCCAATATTGTAAAAAAATCCTCAAATAAAGCCCTAACGGCTTTCTCATCATCTGTTAATATGATTATTTTTAGTAAAACCTTCCAATTTTCATCATTCATAAAATCATGAAGCACACTCTGCCTAGCATTTTTTTCAGCCCATTGTAAATTTAATTCATTTTCATCAACTAATTCTAAAAACTTCAATGCTTGAGTCCTATATCTATTACCCAGACTCCTTCTCGGATGATTAATGGACTCATTTAATGCATATTCATTACTCACCTATATCACCTATAATACAGATTCATAAGGTGATTTATCTATATTGGGATCTATAGTTGCATCCATTCCAATCTTACTTGTTTCTCCAGCTTCAGATCTACTCGGATCAAGACTTGAACCCTTCTGATTTGACAAAATTACAGTATCTTTATCTGGTTGCCATCTAGTCATTAAAGCCCATTCTACTCTTGAAGAACTAGATACATCGATGTCCTTGTCTACAACAATAACCTGTTTCATTGACTTATGCCCATCTAATGCTGCATGAATGGCCTTTTTCCCGTCTTCTTTGGTTTTTGGAACAATTTGTACTACACTAGATAACCATCCACATCCACCTTCGGTTAGATAAACATCTGTACACTCCACTACCTCTGAAACTGCCGTTTTGATCGTAGGAGCTCTAGGCAAGCCCATTAGCGTATAATGTTCCTTCTGTGCCGGAATTATTGCATGAAAAACTGGTGAGGTTCTATGGTGAATCGCTGAGTATCTTATTACTGGTTCTTGTCTAATATCATCAACAGTTCCCGTTATATCTACATACGGCCCTTCATCGTCAGTTTCCATAGTAATACATGCTTCCATTACATATTCCGACTCTGATGGTACCACAATCCCATTATCTAAAGTAATAACTTCTAATGGCCTTCCATATAATTTTTGATGAAGAGATGAAGCCACGCGCATTTCATCCAGAGGTTCATTGAATGACATAGCTCCAGATAGTAGAACCAATGGATCTGCACCATTTACGACAGCAATTGGCATTTCTTCATTGGCTTTCCATGCTTTATCTGTCATTGTACGTAGGTGTCTAGGGACAAATCTAGATACTGTACTGGTTTTGTCTCGTAGCAATTGTCTGTGAAATGAAATATTTCTTTGATTGTCATATTCTGCTACAATTATCGAAGCAGATTGGTATCTACCACCATCTTCCTTATAATGCCATGGAATCGGAACTTTACTCAGATCCAACGAACTTTGAGTATTTTCCATTACTGGCGCTAATTCTTTATCAATCATTTTTGGTTCACTAGGATTTTTCATTGCCCATGATAATATATCTATTAATTCCCCAGGACTTATTTCAAATCTAGCACAAATTCTTTCTCTAGTCAATATATTCATTGAAGCTCTGTGATCGGGGCTTTCAGCTATATTATTGAAAATTATAGGTTGATGTTTTTTTTCTTCAGAGTAATCAAACATTTCATGAAAAACACTAATCTTTTCGTTTACTTCTATAGCACCTTCTAGTAAATCCCTGAAACCCATGTTAATCCACGAAAGCAATTCGCGCTTCAATGTTGGCTATCAATTGATTTTTTTTTATTAATATCTACATGTTCGCCCGTCACTCTCATAAAGCACCTGAGGGTCGCCGGGCCGTATTTTGTGGTGAAATCTTGGGTCGTGGATTATTTTCAGGTTCGAAGATGAAGACAGATCGTAAGAAATTTAGATGGAAAGAACGAAAATTTCGTAACCGTCAATTCAAGAGGAAGCAAGGCGGAGTTCTAAAACACGACCCTCTCCGTGGTAGCCCTCAAGCTAAAGGTATAGTTATCGAAAAAGTGGGTTTTGAAGCTAAGCAACCAAATTCAGCAATTAGAAAAGCAGTAAAAATAAGTCTTATTAGAACTGGGAACAAATTGACTGCCTTTGCCCCTGGTGATGGAGCAATCTCCTTTATTGATGAACACGACGAAGTAATGGTTGAAGGAATCGGTGGAAGTAAGGGTAGATCGTACGGTGATCTTCCGGGTGTGAGATATAAGGTTATCAAGGTGAATGGAGTATCACTAGATGAAATGGTCAGAGGTAGAAAGGAGAAGCCAATTAGGTGATTCTATGGATGACGAGCATATCATTGAAGATGAAATTGAAGAAGATTTGCCAATTCCAGGAATAGGAACAATGGTTTTCGGAAAATGGGATGCTAGTGAAGTAGTTTGCAGCGACCCTGGAATTTCTCCTTATGTCAATCTAAGAACTATCGGTGCTCCACATTCAGGCGGCCGTCATGCCAATGCATGGATGGGCAAGAAAAATCTTTCAATAATTGAGAGATTTATCAATAATCTCATGCGATCAGGAAAATTCAGTGGAAAAAAGCAGCATTGTGCTAAAGCATTAGAAGATGCATTTGACAAAATTTACGAAAAAACAGGAGAAAATCCACTTCAAAAATTTATTGATGCTATATCCGAAGCAGCTCCATGTGAAGAAATTACTAGAATTAGAGTGGGCGCAGTGAGTCAACCCAAAGCCGTGGATTCATCTCCCAGTAGGAGACTAGATGTCGCTCTACGTAATCTTTCAGTAGGTAGTGCCTCAGCAACCAGAAAAAGTAAGAAAACATTGACAGATGGAGTAATTTCCGAATTAACTAAAGCCGCAGAAGGTGATGTAAACTCATATGCAGTTTCTAAAAGATTAGAGGTTGAGAGAATCGCCGCTTCCGCCAGATAATGGATATCTAATTTCATCAACGATTTTACATTCTTTAGAATATCTTACAATTGGATTTATGAACCGTATTCAGGTCGGCAAACTATTCAGAGGCATACATATGGGTCGTAAAGAGGATAATATAAAGCGTGCAACAGAGGTAATGCATACTAGAGATAGAATCAGAAATCTAGCTATCGCTGCACACATTGATCATGGAAAAACAACGTTATCTGATAATCTAATAGCAGGAGCTGGAATGATGTCAGAGGAGTTAGCAGGTAAATCTAGAGTCTTAGATTTTGATGACCAAGAAAGTGCACGAGGAATAACAATTAATGCTGCCAGCGCATCAATGGTTCACGGAGTGAATGGTGAAGATTACCTGATTAATCTAATTGATACGCCCGGACACGTTGATTTTGGTGGAGACGTTACTAGAGCTATGAGGGCAGTAGATGGCTGTATAATCTTAACATGTGCCGTGGAAGGTGCTATGCCTCAAACTGAAACAGTTGTTAGACAAGCCTTGAAGGAAAAGGTAAAGCCAGTGCTATTCATTAACAAGGTTGATCGATTAATCAATGAACTTCAAGTAACTCCTGATGATATGCAGAAAAGATTTATGGAACAAATAACTAAGGTAAACAATTTAATTCGACAGTTTGCGCCAGATGAACATAAAAAATCGTGGCAAGTCAGCGTTCAGGATGGAACAGTTGCTTTCGGATCTGCATACCACAATTGGGGGATCACTGTTCCTTATATGTCTAAATCCGGAATATCATTCAAAGATATCTTCGAGCACTGTAATAATGAGCAACAAAAAGAATTAGCGAAAAAAGCTCCAGTACACGAGGTTCTACTGGATATGTCCGTGGAAAAACTACCATCTCCCATGGTGGCACAGAAATATAGAATACCAAATATTTGGCAAGGAGACTTAGATTCTGAAGTTGGTAAATCTATGTTAAAATGCGATTCGGATGGTCCATTATCATTAATGATTACAAAAATCTGGATGGACCCTCACGCAGGAGAAGTAGCAGTTGGAAGAGTTTATTCTGGATCTATCAAGCATGGAGAGACGGTTTGGGCGATTGGTGGAGCAAAGGCAGAAAGAGTACAGCAAGTTAGTATGATGGTAGGTGGAGATAGAATTCAAGTTCCAGAAGTATCTGCTGGAAACATTGCAGCATTAACAGGAGTCAGAAGTGCAGCTGCCGGAGTTACAATTGCAAGAGAGAAGGACGCTACCCCTTTCGAAGCAATTAGACATTATTCAGAGCCAGTTGTGACCGTAGCAGTTGAACCGAAGGCAATGAAAGATTTACCAAAATTTATCGACGCTCTACGTAGTCTAGCTAAGTCTGATGCGTCATTACAAGTATTCACAAATCAAGAAACAGGAGAGGCATTACTGGCTGGTATGGGTGAATTACACTTGGAAATTACAGTATATAGATTGGAAGAAGAGCAAAATATCAAAGTCAATGTATCCGAACCAATAGTAGTTTATCGTGAATCTATATCTTCTGACAATAAAGGTAATGCATTTGAGGGAAAGTCACCTAACAGACACAATAGATTCTACATCGAAGTTGAACCCCTGCCATTAGATGTAATTCAAGCACTAAGAGAAGGATTACTTGGAGACGGCCCCGTCAGATTGAAAGATGCCAAAGAAACTGGAAATAAGTTTGCAGAATTCGGAATGGATAAAGATCTAATGAGGAAAATATATGCAATAAATGGTACTTCGGTTTTAGTAAATGATACCAAAGGAATCCAAAATTTACATGAAACGAGGGAGTTGATTATTGAAGCCTTCAATGACGTATGTAAAAAGGGACCTGTGGCAGATGAGCCTCTCTTGGGAGTGATGGTAAGATTAGTTGATGCAAAATTACACGAAGATGCTATTCACAGAGGTCCAGCTCAAACAATTCCTGCCGTGAGAAATGCAGTAAAGGGTGCCCTAATTCGAGCTAGGTCAGTTATGTTCGAGCCA
>DAJW01000097.1:3041-12233 GCA_002496485.1 Euryarchaeota archaeon UBA36 | reverse complement strand
CTTCAGCAGCTTTTCTTCCTTTCTCGGCCTCAGCTTCAGCCTGAGCAACTTCGATTTCTCTTCTTCTATTTGCTTCTGCAGAACCGATAGCACCCTTCATCTCAGCTTCGGCCACATCTATTCTAGCCTGCTCCACTGCGGCTGCAGCAGCTTTCTTTCCAATGCTCTCTATGTATTCAGATTCGTCAGTAATATCTGCAATATTAACATTGATTAGATAAAGTCCTACCTTTCTCATTTCGGCTCCAACATTCTTCTGAATCAATTCAAGGAAGGCATCTCTGTCTTGATTAATTTGCTCGATTGTAAGAGTTGCAACAGTCAGACGTAATTGACCAAAAATAATTTCTTTCGCCATATCTTCTATATCTTCTAGCCTGAAACCTAGAAGACGTTCGGCAGCATTAGCCATAATTGCGGGTTCAGTAGAAACACCAATTGTAAATGTACTAGGGACATTAATTCTGATGTTTTGTAGTGACAACGCACCCCTTAGATCTATATTGATAGTCATTGGCTTCAGTGAGATATATGCAAAATCTTGTATTAGTGGCCATACTAATGCGGCTCCACCATGCAATGTCTTTGACGCTTTTGGCCTCCCATCTGCAGTACGCTCAGTCCTACCATAAATTACCATAATTTGGTCGGGTGGGCATCTTTTGTATCTTTGAGCAAAAAACATTACACCTGCTACTAAAATTAAAATTACTGCAAAAATCATTATTGTTCCTATCATGCTTGCATCTACCATAGTCTCACCTATACGACTCAGGTAGTGCCCACTATTCAAGTCTATGTATCAGTGTCTATTTTCCGTCTTAGTTAAATTCTCTTTACAACTAAAACTTCTCCCATGATTTCTACTACCTCAATAAAATCATCAGTAGCTATTTCTGTATCATCATGTGACTTGGCATTATAAGTCCTAAGTGTTCCATTTACTTCGACGGATACTTGACCGACACCATCATGTGGGATTCTCAAATATACTTGTCCTTTTGATCCAATGGCTTCATCTAAGCTAGTAGTTCCATCCTGTTGAAGGGTGACAAATAACTCAAATAATTTACCTGTTCCTAGCATTGATATTCCGCCAGCAATCCCGCCAGCAAGGACGGCTATTGTATTTGATCCATCTGACTTCAGTGTGTACAGGCCAGCTAATCCGAAGAACATAAAAAAGGCCATTATTCCTTGAAATGTAAGAGCTTTGAACGATGCATCTGTACCAACATCGACATCAATTCCGAAAAGACCGTCAAATACATCAGTAGCGATTCCACCAACCATCAACAATACGAAATACAGGATGAAGAGTATTCCACCTACCAGTGCGCAGGCTGCAAAAAGTAGCTCCAACCCAGTTGCATCTCCAAGTCCAAATAGTGAGAAAATATTGAGGTCGTCTAGCAATCCCATACAACTTCCAAAATAATGAGGGATTTTACATGTTCGGCTGAATTATATTATTTCACAGTATTTTATGCTACTTTCCATTAGAACGAATCATCCCATAATATCTTTCTAAATTTAATATTGGACCGATGGATAATCCTACAATGATACAAGTCAGAATGATATTTGTATCGTGGGTTAAGAAATTTTCTAGGATAGAATAAATTAACAAACCAATAATGAATAGAAGAAGTGGGATTGCAACTCTTCTGAAGAAAATATGATAACCGCCCATTCTGTCGAAAGAAGGATTGGAAATTACTTTGTCAATTAATTCAGTGGAATCTTCTCTCTTCATCATCTATCCTCAAGAAACTAGCCATGCGATAAGACCAATGAAAGTCATCCCAACTGGTATTGTGTACCAAATAGCTTTGATTGCTCTGGGGGAATTATCCCTCAAAACTTTCTTACCAGTTACAGGATCAGTTTCTAGAATTAATTTCTCAGCTTTATTGTATGCCTGAGAGAATTCAGATTCATGTCTTGCTAAGAAGATTAAGAAATAGATCCCTAAGGCGATTGTACCGCCACCTGACATTTGAATTAATTGACCGATGGTATCGGAAACTCCACTACTTAGAAGTGCATCTCCAAGCAATAATTGAGCTACTCCCATTAGAAACCATAGTAGAGAATCTTGTCTCGCCACATACATAAGAGATATTCGGTATTTTTGAACATGTTGATTTAATGATTGATTTGGAAGTTAGATATTTACGATATTTCCTCTCCAGTCTGAACTTGCCATAGTCTGGAGTAAAGGCCACCAGTTTTCAGTAATTCCTCATGGGTTCCAATTTCATTAATCCCGCCATCTTCCAGAACTGCAATTAAATCTGAATTTCTGACTGTTGATAATCTGTGTGCTATAATTATAGTAGTCCTATTTTTTGATATTAGATTAATTGAACGTTTTAGTGCGGCTTCTGTTTCATTGTCTACGTTACTAGTGGCCTCATCTAGAATTAAAATCGGCGAATCTTTCAGAATAGCTCTGGCTATAGCTATTCTCTGTCTTTGGCCACCTGATAATTTATGTCCATCTTCGCCGATATTAGTTTCCCAGCCATCGGGTAAATTATCAATAAAATTAGTGGCTTCTGCAATCCTTGCTGCCTCAATCAGTTGCATTTCAGTAGCATCTAAATTTCCATACATTATATTATCTCTAACGGATCCTGGAAAAAGTGTGGTTGTTTGACTGACCAAAGATATTGAACCTCTAATGGAATTTAGGGTCAAATCTCTAATATTTTCATTATCGAGTTTTATGAATCCTTTTGATGGTTCAATGAATCTTAGTAGTAATCTGATTAAGGTGGTCTTACCCGAACCTGTAGGGCCAACAAGGCCTATTGTTTGTCCTGAATTAATTTTCAGATTGATTTCTTTAAGGACTTCTTCTCGTCCTTTATAGGAAAAAGATATGTTTGAAAATTCAATATCACCCGATACAGATGCTAGAGAGTTTTTTCCTTCAATTATACTTACTTCGGTATCCAATAAGTCTAGAACTCTGGAAGTAGATGCCATAGCCCTTTGATAAAGGTCAAAAGTTTCCCCTAAACGAGTTAATGGCCATAGTAATCTCTGTGTAATAAAAACGATAACTGAATACTCTCCTAATCCGATTTTTCCTTCTAATGCATACCACCCACCAACTAGCATATTTGCAGTAAATGCAAATAATATAGCCATCCTAATTAATGGAATAAAGGATGCCGAAAGCCTGATTGCTTCTTTGTTAGCTTCACGGTAAATCTGCGAAGCTTTACTGACCCTATTTGCCTCTCTTTCTTCTGCTGTGAATGACTTGATGGTAGTTATTCCAGCTAAATTATTGTTTAGAATTGAGTTTAATTCTGCAACTTCCCTACGTACTTTTGAATAGCGAATACCTATTCTTCTCTGATAAAGGAATGATCCAGTAACAATTACTGGTATTGGAGTAATTCCCAATATAGCAACCTCAGGAGTGACCAGGAACATGATTGTACTAACTACAATTACAGTTGTGGCTACATGTAGTAAATCTGTGGCACCTTTATCTAAAAATCGCTCTAGTTGGTTGACATCGTCATTGAGAATTGACATTAATCTTCCAGTACTCTGCTCAGAAAACCATTGCATCTCTAAATCCTGGATGTGCCTATATGTTTGCATCCTTAATTCATGTTGAACTGTTTGCGCGAGATTGCGCCATAAAATATCATATAGATATTGAAATAGGGATTCTAAAACCCAAATAATGACTGTAAATATAGTCAAAATCAATAATTGGTCATATACATCGGGATATCCCATGCTGGCAAGAAATGATTTTTCTCCTTCTGCCACTACATCAATAGCCATTCCAATTAGTAACGGTGGTGCTAAATCCCATATCTTATTCAGAATTGAACATAATGTGGCTAGAATAACAGTTAATCTGTGTTTTCTAAGATGTGAAATTAAGCGAAATAAGGGGTGGCGTACTTCACTCACGAATTACCCAGTAGGAATGGTCTTTCAATGTATTTCAGTTGGAAATCATATGAAAAAGTATAAACCTGATATTCTAAATTGAGAAATTAGAATAATTGTAGGGTGAAGATCATGGAAAAAGAACCTTGGAGTAAGAGAAAAAAAATTATCGCCGTAGTCTCTGTTATTATTCTGACTCTTGCTCCGATAAGTTACCTATTGGTTGGTTCTATTGTTTATGGGCAAATTGCCGCTTCGGATCCGGCATGTGGATCTCATGATGAGAATGAGCCTGACAAATTTTGGGCTCATCATTATAATGGAACTAGAATTGAGAGTTTTGCGAGTGAGTCTTATTGGTTTAATGGTTCACAAAATGTCACAATTCAGGTTTCCGATGAAGATATCACACTGGATGCCTGGTGGAAAAAGGGAGAAGATGGGATGCCTGTAGTTATTCTTATTCATGGAATTAGATCTTGCAAGAGAAATCATGAAGTTTTAATTCCTGCATCTATGCTAGTAGATTCAGGATATAGTGTGTTAATTCCGACATTGAGGGATCATGGAGATTCTACTAGAGATGATGGTAGAGTAGATGGAGGAATAACCGAGTGGAAGGATGTAGTAGCTTCGTGGAACTGGGTCAACAGTACTCATGATATTCCTAAATCTGAAATCGGCGTATATGGAGGTTCCGCGGGAGCCGCTATAGCAGCATGGGCATTTCACAGAGAAAATGGAATTCAAGCCGCATTCATAGATTCAAGTTGGTATGATTTTGAGAGATTAATGAAAGAGGAGTTGGAGTTTTCGGGCCTACCTACATTTTTAGGTGGTGCAGGTGTAAGCTATGGGAGATTATTTACTGGAGTGGATTTGACAGAGAATCCACCTTCTGAAGCTGTTGCAAATGTTGGAGATAGGAATATTTTCATCTTAGGCAATATTCCAGATAACAGGATTAGAATTCATCATGCAACGGATTTATGGAATTCTGCCAATGCTTCTGTTAGTAGTGAAGGTTTCGTGGATGGTTGGTTTTCTAATGTAGTTCTTGAGGAAGCTGTTAATGACGGACCATATGATCATCTAGTAACTATGGTTGTTGAGCCGGATGAGTATAAAAATAGATTAGTGACCTTTTTCGATACTGCATTTATGATTGAAAGAAGTTAATAGCTCTCATTATTTCCGTATCTGAAAGCAATTAAGATTGCTGCAAAGGTTGCTATAATTCCAAAACCGGGCGTGAATACTCCACCTGTCGGCATTCCTGCCCAATCATCATAAAATATGATTTGGAAGTCTTTATTCCTGTAGTCATCATCATCAGAGCATGGATTAAGAAATTTTTCTGATTGAGTAACGGAATATGTATCATTGGATGAAAGTAGATTATTATTATCTGCGTCTGTCCAAACTAAATTCCATTGAAAGCACTCATCTACAGTAGTAAATGACTGTTGGCTAAGTCTCATTGAGGTAGCTGTAGAAATATTCCCTTCATCGTCTGTGTATACAATTTGTAGAATTATTTCATCCAAATTTACTTCTTCGGAATGTTCGTCACTAACTTCTCCTGACCAAGTTTTTGTATTCTCTGATTCTTCTTCAAACTCATTTACTAATCTTAACGTAATAGATGTCCTTGGATAATTTGGATTTACAGTGAATGTGAAATCTTCTGGATTTAGAAGCTCAATGCCACAAGAAATGAGGCCATTAATTTCTTCCAATTCAATAAATTGTATTTTTAGTGAATCTTTATCGCCTATAAGATTAACAGATATCTTCCAAGTACCATTATTGGCTGTTATTGTATGATTGTTATTGGATGAAAGTATATTCCAATTAGTCGACCAGGATGAATTCAAAGAATCTAGCACTGGCCCTTCTTCTCCACATTGTGGTTCGTCAATTTGGTCTTGATTATCATCAAAATCTTCCTCTTCTCCAACTTCAAATATGTTCTCAAACTGAAATATTTCATCTCTTGCATAATACCATGCTCCAGAATATTCATTTCCAGTTCTGTAGTTGATTCCCTCGGGACCTTGTAATGTAGTTTGATCTAGGGAGATATCTCCTGCAATTCGCATTAATATTCTAGAATATAGAGTCTCAGTATTGATGTCCTGGCCAATTGTCACCTCGAAACCTGAAGTATTGCCATTAGTATCTCCACCAATTTCATCGCCTTCCCCTTCGGATAACACTACCGACCAGGATTTCACTATCGTTTTTCCATCTTGTACTGGAAATAATTCAACTATATCACTTTCTACGAATGAGAAGAATGCGGTCTGATTCAAAGTATAACCATATTCACACTGAGTATTATTTGCATCGGTAACTTGAGGATTGAAATTTGTGGCATTAGAATCTGAGCAACCCTCTAATTCAGCCCAGTCTTCTACTCCATCATTATCTTCATCATAGTCACATGACCCATCATCATCTGTTGCAGATTCATTGAAATTATTAGATTGAGAGTCTGTACAACCTCGAATTTCGGATCTATCATAAATTCCATCTCCATCTGAATCATATATGCATGAACTATCATCTTTGGTTGCATTTGGGTTGTAGTTTGAAGCGTCGAAATATGTACATCCTAAAATGGGCTCTGGATTAGATGGATATCGGCAAGATCCATCATCAATATCTGCTGAGGGATTGAAATTCAATGCATCTGAATATGTACAACCTGAAATTTTCTCTACGGTAGATTCATAGAAACAAGAACCATCATCCAATACGGCTGATGAATTATAGTTTACAGCATCTGGATAGGTACAACCAGATTCATCTGATAAAATTTGATCTACATTTTCAGTTCCTGTACATCCGGCAAAAAAGCTAGATACAAATAGCAAGCTTAGAATAAGATTAATTCTCATACATTGCTGTGAAAAACAATTACATTTAGAATATTTTACTAAATGATGCTATCGGTCCATGATTCTGCCCAATTATCATAAATTCGGATATTAAATATATGAGGTGAATTAGTTCTAATTTCATATTTATCGGAACCTGAGAAAAGATTTGGGGGGGCATTATCATTCCAAGTTATTGACCACCAACTGCCATCTTCACTAGTGATATTTTCCTGAAAATTTGCTAAATTCATACTTGATACTGAGATATTATCTTGAAATACGTGTAATGTTATATCGGAAAGTAATACCTCATGCCTCATCTCATCAGGGATGGTCCCTATCATAGTAGTAATTTCATCAGAGGTAAAATATTCATCGGGTAGACCTGCTATGTAGGGAACAGGATTCTTGGGGAGTTCAGAAATTCCTTGTTCTTTCAAGTATTCATTTTTTACATAACTTTCTAGAAAATCGAATGCGCCTAAATTCCTATCCCAATCTTCGTGACCTACTGAAATGCTAAATGAGGGATATTCTTTACTAATCTCGTTTGAATAAATTTCAATTCCTACTATCATAGGACTAATGCCTTGAATTTCGAGATATATTTCATGTGTTTCATTACTTGCATGGGCAACTTGGAATGCGTCGAATGCATCACCAGTTATTGTCCAAGAAAGTTCAGTTAATTCGGAGTAACTAAATCGAAAAGGAGGCCATTGTTCTGATGGATTTTCTGTTGCAAGTCTTGCTAACTCGATAAATGGATCTTCATAATTTGGACTCAAATCTCTTCCTGAGTAATAATTTCCAGATATTGCGCTGTAAGTTACCTCGCCGCCATCCCAAATCTCGTAACCTCCAAATACTATTCCGCCTACTATAATTTGATTGGATATGTATCTGAGTTCATTTATATCATCTTTCTCAACCTGCCAGGAAATTGAACCAAGAATTCCATCTTCAGAATATCTTGTATCTGAACGTACATTTAATTTACTATATTCTGAACTAATTTGAAGAGCATCGAATTCACCTTTTTGTTTTAATATTGAATTCAGCGCTTCACTAGTCAAAGGGAAACAAGTATTTTCTGGACAAGGTCGTAAAGAAGTCTGAAGGCAACCTGAAACTGATGTCGAGATTAAAATAGTGATCATAAGTAATATTTTATTCACGTTATTATCGAAAAAGACATATCTCAAGAGTTTATTCATTATATGAGATGGATTTATTGAATAAGGATGTGATTTCTGTTAGATACAAGGGGGAGTAGGGGTGCCGAGAAATGTGTTAGTCGTCTACAAGAAGAATTTTGAAGAGGTGCATGATAGATCACTCGAAAATATCAGAATAACTTTGGATAAATTAGTGAGATTAGACGAAATAAATGTAGGCTATACTGCTAGAGAGACGGTGGGAAGATCTGATTTTATCGATCCGGATTTAGTTATAGTATTAGGCGGAGACGGTACACTAACTTCGATTGCACATTCAGTTGATGAACATACTCCAATAATGGGCGTCAATAGTCATCCCAGGAGTTTGGATGAAAATGGATCATACGGATTCTATATGGGAAGTGATCCTTCCAACTTTTCATCTGATATTGAATTGGTACTCAATGACGAGGCAATAATCAACATCTTACCTAGGTTACAAGCAGAGATAATCACGACAAGTGGAAATAGAATAAAATGTGATCCTGCACTAAATGACTTATTGGTTGCAAATACTCACCAATATCAACCCTCAAAATATAGAATACAAAGAGGATCGATTGACGCGACGCAATACTCTTCGGGAATCCTATTTTCAACTTTCCAAGGTCAGGGAGCTTGGTTTAGACATATAGCAAATATTGAAGGTATGAAATTTCCTTTTGATGAGATATCGAATCATTATCTTTGTGTTGCTAGGGATTTACCGAGATTAGATCGATTGGATGATGGAACATATTGGGATTGGACTAGTGATTCGACTATAATTACGAGTGATATGCACCGGGGATTCGTAGTTAGTGATGGATGGGATGAAACACATTTCACCAGAGGGGCATCGATTACTGTGAGCATTAATGGCCCACCATTGAGACTACTTACATTCAGGGAGAATATATCCGATAGAACAAAACAATGGATAGAAAATTAGAATATTCATATCAAAGAATTTGATTCAAAAACAGTTTAGATCTTTCGCTCTTGGGATTTGAGAAGAATTCTTCAGGAGTATTCTCCTCTATTAGCTCTCCTTCATCGAATAGTATGACCCTATCGGCAACTTCTTTTGCAAAACCCATTTCGTGAGTGACAACTATCATTGTGATATCTCTATTAGCCAAATCCACCATCACTTCTAGTACTTCTTTAATCATTTCAGGGTC
>DAJW01000097.1:0-2723 GCA_002496485.1 Euryarchaeota archaeon UBA36 | reverse complement strand
AATCATTTCAGGGTCTAAGGCTGAGGTTGGTTCATCAAAAAGCATGATTTTTGGATCCATAGCCAGCGCTCTTGCTATTGCCACCCTTTGTTGTTGTCCGCCTGAAAGGCCACTTGGATACTTATAGGCCTGCTCAGGAATTCCAACTCTCTCCAATAATTCCATTGCCCTTTCTTCTGCATGCTTTTTATCCATTTTTTTTACTTTCATTGGTGCTAATGTAATATTTTCAATTATAGTTAAATGGGGGAATAATTCGAATTGTTGGAAAACAAAACCGACTTCTGAACGTATGTAACTCAAATCTGATACACTAGTCTCTTCATTCAATATAACTCCATCAATTTCTACTGTACCAGCACTATGTGGTTGTAGCCTATTCAAGGTCCTAATGAATGTAGATTTTCCGGATCCGGATGGACCAAGTATTACAATGATTTCACCTTTTTTTACTTCGAGATCAATGCCTTTAAGGGCCCAGAAATCTCCAAAATTCACTTTTACTCCTTTTGCATCAATAATTTTTTCTGATTCAGTCATGTCATTTCCCCTCCACCTTCTCTAACTAGCCCGAGGCCCTCTTCAATCTTAAGTGAAATCCTAGATAGAATGAATGCGAATAGCCAAAATAGAGTAGCTGCGAATAATAGTGGCTCGATATAATTATCACCAAATCTAAATTCAGTATTTGGCAAAATCCTAGCAATATAGAAGAAATCTAAAACTCCTAATAAATATAGAAGTGTTGTATCCTTCCATAAGCCTATGAAAATACTTACAATTGCCGGTATAGTAGTCCTAATTGCAGATGGCAGTTCAACATATAGCTTAATTTGTGTTGAAGATAGTCCAAGAGCTGTAGCTGCTTCTTTTTGACCCGTTCTTACATCTTGGAGGCCGCCCCTTAATACTTCTGAGATATAGCAAGCTCCAAATATAGTAAATGCAAAAATTGAGCTCATCACGACATCTATATCATAGAATGGTTCTAAAATATCTGGAAGAATAAATAATGCGATAAAAAGCCAAGCGACCATGGGTCCGGAACGAACAAATTCTATGATAAAGGTAGATGGGATAGAAATGAATAACTGATCGCTCCTACGCCCGAAAGCAAGCAAAACAGCAAGAGAGAAACCCATAACCAAAGCTGCTGAAATTAGAATTAGATTTACATATAGGCCTCCCCATTGTCCAGGATTTAGTCCTGGTTTTGCTATTCCTGAATTTATCAAGAATTCGGGTGGATCTAGTATCATTATAGTCATGAAGAATAATAATACTGTGGTTAAAACTAGGTAAAACCTAATTCTATTTACGATGTATTCTTCGACTTTCTTTACATATCTGTGTGTGAAGTAATAAAATATTGCTCCGAATAGTGAAATGATAGATAGTTTCAATAACGTTTCATTAGGATTATAATTTCGTTCTACTGGATACCAAACAAAAAGTAGGCAGAATATGTTGAATAATGTATACGAGGAATAGAAATTCTTTGGAGATATTTTGGTGGTGGCGAATGCAGCAGTGATGATAATGTACAATAAAACTACGCTAGGCCAGAGTCGCCAAGATTCATTTTCTATATTTGGACTAACTATTCCTGAATTTATTGTAATTCCCACAAATAGTGTCCCTCTATTAGCAAAAACTACGTCCCAATCGGCTACTATAAATATGAATTCTGAAATTCCTTCTATAGAGTAAAAGATTAGCAGTGATGTGAAAATTCCAAGTTTTGCTTTCCAGTCTAATCGGAATAAAGAATTGAAGACTAGACCAGATAATATTGGTAAAAATATGTGTTCTATATTTGTCCCAAAAAGTAGTAAACCTAACATGAAACCTACGGCAAATGCCCATTGTTCAACCATATACTCAGTGGGGGAATCAAGAAGTTTTCGCCAATTTGGGAATTTGACTATTAGTAGAATTATTAGCCATAAAATTAAACCATAAACCAAGCTACCTAACAGCACATATAAAATTGAATCAAAAAGAGAAACTTCTGCGTCTAAGGAATGATCCCATCTTATTTTAGCGATGGGTAATAATATGATTGAACACAATAACGTTACTATTTTTGTGATATTAGTTCCTAAATCATCTTCGAACCATGGTTTTTTTGGCTTATCCAAAATAGATAATTCCAAATTATGTAAATCATCGAAAGTTAGTTTTCTTATTTTCATATCTTCACACTCGTCACTCTTCGGTTATACATATTCATTAATGCTGATGTAATTAGGCTACCAATTTGATATGATATTAGAATTAAGAAAAATGTAGGGACTGCTTTACCAACTTTATTCAAAATGACAACATTGATGTAGAATAAATCATTATATGAAACGATTAGTGCAAGACTAGAATTCTTCCAGACATTCATATACTGATTATTTAGAGATGGTATCATACTTCTCAAAGCCTGAGGTAGAATAACTAGTCTGAGTCTTTGTATTGGATTTAGAGATAGGGAAATTGCAGCTTCTACTTGTCCACGGGGTAGGGATTGAATACTTCCTCTTACGATTTCTGCTACTATAGCACTAGTATATATTGTCAAGCCAGCAACCAACGCAATAAATTCTATGGATATTTTGAACCCACCTTCATACTTCCAACTACCGGGACTATCAGATGGTTTACTGAGTAAGGTTGTATCAAAACCGGCTTGTACAATTACAGATGCTGAAATTCCAATTATTGCAGCCCACATC
>DAJW01000105.1 GCA_002496485.1 Euryarchaeota archaeon UBA36 | reverse complement strand
CTAACAATACCAATTTCAAACAACTCCTCAATTAAATCAGTTTATTCAGATGTATCTAATCTGCCCCAAATTATCGAAATTTATACTGCTACTTGGTGTACAAACTGTGTAACTACCGAATCTATAGTCAATGAAATTACGCAAGACTCTAATGTCAAAAAAATAAATTATCATAGATATAAGTACGAAGTAAGGGATCCCTTTGGAAGTGAACAAACGGATAATAGATGGGAAACAGTTTATGGAAAATCATCAGTTAGAATTTCATCTGAATATGGATTATCCTCAACTAGAGTCGCTCCCACAGTAGTATTCGACGGAGAAAGATTACATCTAGGAACTACTACAAAATCTAGCAGTCTTAAAACCGATTATTCTACTTCAATGTCAGTTAAATCATCCAATGAATTTAGTGGAGAACTTTCCTTCTCTCTTGAGGACGCCTCAATTAATAACATTAGAAAATTTTACTGGGATGCTTCGAATCTTAATATTCAATGTTCTGAAACTTGTCATTTAGTTGAATCTTTACAGTCTAATGAAACAACGATTAATCATAAATCCACTGTCAAAATTTCTCCATGGATAATGATAATTGAAGAATCAATAAATTATCCTGCTGGAGCAAATGGAAAAGGAAATTACTCAAATGTATTACATGAAGCTTTTGAACTAAGTAATCTTTCAGGCAATACTTCTATTGAATTACCAAATACATGGGATGGAGATGACTTAATTGCGATATTAATCTTAGATTGGAGTATTGAAGAAATAATTACAGAAGACAGCCTATCATTGCCTTTCCCATCGATATATATCTATTTATCAATAATACTCGCCACAGTTATCCCACCTAGACGAAAATAAATTTATTATTCACCATTGGGTTAATTAACCTACCCAATAATCGCCTAAGCTCGGGGAGCAAGTGTGATGTCAGAGAAGTATCAGATTACTAATGAAGAAGTAATTCCAGGACCTTTACCAGACTGGTTATCGCGCCACTTGTCCTTACAATCAAGAGACTTAACTTCAATTTCTCAGGGAGGGCCACCAAAGATTCTAATTATTTATCCTACAGAAGAGGCCAGAAAAGAAACCATTCTACAACTTTCTGACAAAGATTTGGTAATAGATAGGAATCTACACCACACAATCAAATCACTAGAGTTCACACTAATTGAAGATTTTAGACTACCGCGAATACTACAACTAAATGGAGGATGGAACACAATACTCAATTCGGAATGCACTTTATCCTCTGAAAGACTAGAATTCCCCGTTCTTAATCCTATAGCCAGTATTCCGTGGAACAGAAATAAGACAAAATCGTTATCTAAATTGTACACGGTGCTTTCCAAAGAAGATAGGCTTTCATCTTGGAATAGTTATGGAATAAGTACATTCACGAAAATTATTGATAGATTGGAATCAAATCTTAATTCAATACATCCAGCTAATGTTTCTTCAAAAATAACTAATGAACTAAAATCGTCTGAGGAGCCACCATTCAGCCTGAGAGATATTGACGGAATAATTATGCTCAATCATAGTCCAATAATTTCAAATTCAAGGTGTAAAATGCTAAAAGAAATTTCCAGGCATAAACCTATTCACCAACTAACATATCCCGGAAATTTCAGGTTGGGATACCACGGAGCTCTTTTAATCGATCAGTTTCCAATTACTGACCAGAAAAAACTACCATCATGGATCCCGGTTCATAAACCCAAAAACAACCTCGACGCAAATCTATATTCTAGCTCCATTAAAATAAAAAAAACTAATCACGATAACGATATATTCCAAAATACCCTTAGCCAGGTTTTAGATTTCCAATCCAGTAACCCAAAATCATCATTCTTAATCATAGATCCAAAATTAGAGGATAACAGGACCAACTGGTCTAGAAATCTAAAACAACTCGGAATACAATTTAGAACCAATAATACATCTGTTAAGCATCACCCTGTAGGATTTTGGCTTTCTTTCATAGCAAATTATTGTCATGGGAATAATGCTTTTTCCCTAGAAACATTGAAATTATTGGCACTACAAAAAACAATATCTCTACTGGATTCAAAAGTCATTACACATCCTACAGAATCTGAGATTATTCCAACTCCAAGTATTGAAATTTTAACCCAATTAGCAAGAAATGATCACTTACTCGGTGGCCCTGGATCACTATTTAGGTGGCTAGAAACTCTATCACGAGCTCCAGTAAATCCCAAAAACCAATTAGAAAAAGAATCTACACAATGGTGGCTCCTTTGTTTAGCAAAAATTAATCAAATTCTCCTTTCCGAAGAGGATAGAAAACTTCTAGAGAATGAAAAATATTGGAAAGGATGTACTACAGAACAAACTCTCCCTTCTCCCCGTTCTATGTTAAATGGTGATGATTGGATGGATTATATTCTATCTCAGATTAACACAGAATATGACTTATCAAAACTTGAGGATTCAAAAATATTAGAAATTGAAGTCATCCAATCAATAAAAAAGGAGCACAAAAAACTAAGATTAATCCAGAAAAAATTAGGTCACTCAATTCCCGTCAAAGGCTTAAAATGGGTTGAAGAATTCTCGGAATTAATACGAGATATCAATTTACCGAACTATAAAACACCATATAATGATAATCTTAGAATTTTAACTCCAGAAGATGCATTGGGATGTAATTCAGATTTTGTAATTATATCTAATACTTCGAGTGATTCTTGGAATCTAACTATTCCCAAAATAGCATTGTTAGGAGAGGAGAAAAGACATCAACTTGGCATCATGAGGCCAGATTCACTTATTCGCGATGCCCGACATAATCTATTTCATATTTTTAATTGTGCTAGAAAGGGTACAGTAATCCTAGACTCTAGAGATAGCGACTCAATCCCCTTAGCTCATCCGATTCAAGAATATATAAATAAACTTAAATTAGAATATGTCAATAGTGAAAATTATTCTGAAGTGAAGACATTTTCGCTCCCTAGAGAAAAAAGAAAAAATGATGGTATATCTCTATCTGAAGGTAAAAAACCATCAGAAATACCACTAAATCCTCTATCAATTACTATCCCTCTAGACAGACCTTTACAATATGATATTCAAAATAGATTCAAGGATGGTTTGAACAAACCATCAGGGTCTTTTGCATTCGATACGAGAAATGGACTATCAGAAAAACCCCAACAAAACATTGACCTTTGGTCACCAAGTAAGTTAACGGAATGGATAATCTGTCCTAGAAGGGGGTGGCTAACTTCAACCTTGAATGCCAATGAAGAAGAAAAACAGAAAGAAGACTTAGATCCTAGAACACACGGTAATTTATTACACAAAATTCACCACAAATTACTTTTTAGGGTTTTAGGATTGAAAGAAGGAGCCGAAAAATCAATTTCTAATCTCGAAAAATCTAATTTCCCCTTAAATATTCCTTCAAGTAATATCGATTCAAAAAAATTATTCCAAATTGCATTGGAAGAGTTAGACTCTTTAGCACCATGGCTCGAAAGATTGGATGCTGTTTCAATCAATAGATTACGTAGATTAACTGGACTAAAAAAGAATGAATGGTCAGAGTGGCTTTCTAACCCTTACCCAATTGCCCCCTCTGGTAGGATTGGAAGAATTATTGAGGCAGAGAAAAACCTAACGTCTACAATACCTATTGCGATTGAATGGAATATTCATAAAAATAATAAATATAAGATTAAGTTAGATTTAACAGAAGACCTTTTCGAGGAAAAATCCAATCTTACTCCAATAATGATTGCCGGAATGATAGATAGAGTAGATTTAGTACCATTTGATGATGGCGAAATAATCGACACAGAAGGATCCAACACCATTGCACCAATTGAGATTGGTAATTCCCACTGGAAACCAAGAAGAAAAATAATTATCAGGGAGCTTAAAACCTCTGAAAAAATACCGATTGACAGACATAAACAGGGACTTTTTGAGGAAATTCAGTTGGCAACTTATTCTAGGATGTGGGAACTAACTCATCCCGGAGATTTGGTAATAGGAGCTGGAATTTCCGTTATAGGACATAATACAGAACATTTTGTGGAAATATCATCAGAATTTTTGTCAGAAGCGCAACAACATTCAGTCGGTAAGACTACAAATTTATTAAAATCAAAATTTGAATTTCGTAAATGGCTAGCTAATAGCCTGTCATTGATTCTCCAGGCTTCAGCTAATTCTGAGGAAGGAAAAGTTCACCCAACACCATCAGAAGAAGCATGTAGATTCTGTAGGGTTTCATCAATATGCCCTGTCTCCATTAAAGGTGATAAATCATGACACTAAATATAGCTCAAAGGCTAGCTCTAAACCTAGATTCTCATATAGCAATTGATGCAGGAGCAGGAACTGGAAAGACCAGTACTGTGGTTGAAAGGGTCATAGAGCATTATCTTTGTGAAGATCAAAGAGCAACTAGACTTCTTCCAACCCCCGAAAGACCTACAAATTTAGATGGAGGCTTCTTAATTGCTGCTGGTTCAGAAAGAATTAATCTGGAAGATTGGAAAGGCTTACTTCCTAATGAAGTGGTACTTCTAACATTTACAAATCTAGCAGCAGATGAAATGAGAGACCGTTTGAGAAGAAGAATAAGTGAGATAACTTATGGCTCCTTTTCTAGAAATAAGGGTAATGATGAAGATTTCAGAGCAAAGAGTCATGGTTTTATAGAACAACTATTAATGCTACTTGAGGACGCCCCAATTGGAACAATTGACTCCTTTTTCAACCAGATTGTTACACCTTATCGCAGCATATTGGATGATAAATTGGGAACTGAACTAGTGTCAGACTTCCAGAGAAATAATATTAATAATCAAGCAATTAATACTATGTGGAGACTTTCAAGCTCTAAATCTCGAGTAGGAGATGCCATAGATGCAGGTATTCCACCAGATTTAGTTGAACAGATATTAGAATCTAGGGATAGAATAGCTGAGCAATTTTCTAGCCATACTAGTATAACAAATCTACTAAATTCTATAATATCCAAGTCA
Organism: Euryarchaeota archaeon UBA36; assembly: GCA_002496485.1. Classification (GTDB taxonomy): domain Archaea; phylum Thermoplasmatota; class Poseidoniia; order Poseidoniales; family Thalassarchaeaceae; genus UBA36. Next base: position 1,628 of record DAJW01000105.1, on the reverse strand, counting down.
TTATTTATTGAGGAAGCAGAAAGACGAATTAAAAATGAAAATGGCCAAATAGATTCCAAACTACTCATTTCTACAATCATTAGTTCTATAGAAGAGCAAGACATAGAATTTTTCTCTAACGAATTATATTCACAAATTTTTACATACTGTCAAATAATTAGATCTCACATTACATTTTTTGCTCCAAATGGTTGGAATCGGGGAACTAGAATTTCCCATCTTGCAGATTTATCAGATTTAGGACCACCAGAAGATGAATGGGAAAAGCTAGTCTGGATTGGTAAAGTCATGCTTTCTATTAGTAATATTCTGTTTAGTAATAAATTAACGATTTTTCCCAATAATAAATTACCAAATTATGGAGATTGGGACCCAGGTATTCCATCGTGGTCAGGAATCAAGCCTAAGAGTACCAAGGACTTAGTTAAAAATAAAATAATTGATTGTGTCGACTCAATCAAAAGATTATGCAATTCGGAAATAGGTAAGAGAGTTCTTCATCACTCAGAATTAGCATTAATTCTTGATTACTCTGATCCAAATTACCAATCCAATTTAGAAAATCCAATCATTTCTCATGTTCCTGAACCAATTACTGAGAGCTCTCCATATAAATCCCCAATAATTGGATATAACTTAAATTCAGAAATTACTAATATGAATGATATAATGCTGATTTTAAAAGGACTTAAGGGAATAATTAGTAATATTAAAAGACGTTCTGAAGTACATGATTACTCTGATATATCTGCATTACTTTCTGAATTACTATTGGATAAATGTCCAAATATTTGTAGAGCGTTCTATCCACCTGAAATAATTTCTATTCTAGATAATAGTAACAATGAACCTTGGAATGATAATCACATAAATCTAGCATTTTCTACTTTAGAAGAAATCGAGAAAATTAAAGAATCCAGAACTATAAGGTTCTCGAAATTAAGGGAAGTTCGTCAAGATTTAGAAAATCGATACAATCTATTGAAGCAAATAAGACGTAGATATCGTGCATTCATAATTGATGAAGCACAAGACAACTCTCCACAACAATGGCGACTACTTTCCCGTCTTTGGGGGCCCAGAAAGATACACGATCACGAAGGTAATAATCCAGATACTGATTGGGAACCGACAATCTGTTTTGTAGGAGATATGAAACAATCTATCTATGCATTCCGTCAGGCCGAAGTTTCCGGTTTTAGGAAATTTTCAAAAATACTCAGAAACATAAATAATGAAGAATTTAGTAATATCTCAGAATTAACTAGAAAACCAGTTCTTAGGAGTATAGATGCCAGTAGAAATTCATTAGTTTCAGACAATTTCTCAATTATCCGAGCTTCAGAATTAACATTCAGTAATTCTAAACAAATTGAGAAATGGATACCCTTTAACTCCCCCGAAGGAGATTATTTCCCCACTGAAAATGAAATTAAACGAAGAAGGGAGGGACTAATCTCACTGCAGGTTAATTATAGAACAAGTGCAGGATTATTGAAAGTTATGAATAATTGGTGGGAAGATATTTTTTCTCCAAGACACAGATTTTTTCCTAAATCTGACTATTATGCCGATTTTCAAAATTTATTCCCTTCAGAATCTAATAAAGATAAACCAGGTATAATTGA
>DAJW01000019.1 GCA_002496485.1 Euryarchaeota archaeon UBA36 | reverse complement strand
TACTTCGGCTACCTCTCTCTGAGTTCTCCTTTTTCCACATAGGACACTGGCGATGTAAATTATTGAAGCGGCAATACCAGTTGGACCACGCCCACTGGTTAATTCCTTTTCTTGGGCTGCACCAATAAGTTCGTATGCTTTAGCTTGTACTTCAGCATCTAAGTCTAGGCCTGAGCAGAATCTTGGGATATAATCTTCGGGCTTAGTTGGTGGAATTTTCATTCTTAATTCTCTAACCATAAATCTGTAAGTACGACCAATTTCTTTTCTCCCTGTTCTACTAGCTTCTCCGATTTCATCTAGTGTTCTAGGATTTTCACAAATTCTGCATGCAGCATAAAGGCTGGCGGCTGCAACTCCCTCTATTGATCTGCCTCTAATAAGTCGGGCATCAACTGCTTTTCCATATGTTACAGCAGCAGTTTCTCTAATTGTTTTTGGTAGTTCTAAACGACTAGCCATCCTATCTAATTCAGCCAGAGCCATGGCCTTATTCCTTTCAGTGGCATTACTAACTCTAGATCTTTTTTGCCATTTTCTCATTCTATAGAATTGGCTTCTATATCTGCTAGAGATGGATTTTCCCGAATAGTCCTTATTTTGCCAATCAATATCTGTAGAAAGTCCTTTGTCGTGCAGCATGACAGTCATGGGTGCACCTGTTCTAGCTCTTTGGTCGCCCTGTTCTGGACTGAAAACTCTCCATTCAGCACCTTGATCGATTACCTTGTCTTCTAGTACCAGTCCGCAATCTTGGCAAACGACCTCTCCTCTTGACTCATCTTTGGCTAAGTTTCTACTTCCGCATTCATCACATTTTACTGTATCTTCTACGAGATATGACATAATTTTCACCCCTTCATCGATAGAAGGTATTAAAGGGCGAAAGCATATAGTATTTAAGACTGACATTTTTTTATCTACAAAAAAGTTGGCTGTAGAATATTGGAATTTTCGAGAATTCTGATATATGTAGAATCGCTGCCATGAGCCCGAGGTGAGGGGGTTATGGAAAAACAGTGGCCACCACAGAAAATTTCCCTTACCCCGGGAAAAAGAATTCTATTTTTGACAAAGGATTTAGATTTGATTACTAAGCAGCTCGAAGATGGATTAGACCTTAAAATGAAAGATTTAGTTGTAGAAGATTTACTTGATGATATTAATACTGATGTAATGACTCCAGCTTGGGTGTGTTTTGATCATGATCCGGAAGTATTGGCAGAAAATGCATATGCTGGCCTGATGCATAAAGGGAAGAGGGTCTTTTCCCCTGGTGCACTAAAAAATGGGAATTTTGAGGTTATAGTATCCGGCAAAAGAAAGGGGACGGGTTCCAGTCGAGAAACTGCGGCCCAATGTGAAAGATGGTCAGGAATTAGACTAGTAATAGCAGAATCATTTGCGCCTATTCACGAGAGAAATAATCTCAATCTTGGTCAGTTGATGGGTAATCACGATATGTTGCAAAAATTGCAAGATGGAGAAAGTATTGATTTGGAAGAATTTACAAATAAATATGATCCGGTAAGTAGATTGATTTTAGAGAGTGGAGGGATTTTTCCATTCGCAAAGAAATTAAAAGAAGGTTCTATTGAATTACCTGAAGTATCAAAAAAAGAAAGAGCCATGACGATGGTTGAAAAATTGATAGCAAAAAAGCTAGTAGGTGACTCGAATCAATATTATGTAGAGCCGGGGGATGCTGTAATTGCCCAAGTAGACGGTGGTTATTCTCATGAATATACAACTGCCCAAGTACATAAATTCCTACAAATTGAGTATGGTAATGAATATTCAATTCCTAATCCATCGAAATTCGCAGTTTTTGAAGATCATTTGCTATATGCTACAGGTGTACCAAGATATGAAAGATTTATTGAAAAAATCGAAACTCTAAGAGATTTGCAGGTATCCTTTCAAAAACATACTGGAGTTAGAGACTACTCGGCTACCGATGGAGTTAGTCCGGGAATTTGTCATCAGGTTGCTAGAGAAGAATTTATTGATGTTGGAGATTTTATCCAAGCTACAGATTCACACACATGTATGGGTGGAGCTTCGAATGCTCTCGCGTACGGAGTAGGTTCCACAGAGTATGCAAATCTTATTCATAATCAGTTTTCATTTGTCAATGTTCCAGAAAGTATTAGATTTGATTTAGTGGGAACTCTGGATCCTGGATGTACAGCAAAAGATGTAATATTACATATTTTATGGAAATATGCTTCTAGGTCTGAAACCCTAGATAGGAGTATGGAATTTGGTGGCCCTGGTTTGAAAAGTTTGTCTATGGATGAGCGTGCTACATTATGTAATATGGCGACAGAATGTAGTGCGAAAACCGGAATTTGTGAGCCTGACGAAGTAACGATTGAATGGTTGCTTTCAAAGAGGGATGATTTAGACGAGAAAAAAATCCGCTCAAATTTTATTTTACCTGACGAAGGGGCAATATATCATGGTGGTACATTCAAAATAGACCTCGATAAAATCCGGCCGATGGTAGCACACCCCGGAAATCCAGATGAAGGAATTCCCTCTGATCCCACTAATGGGGCATTCATTGATGATATTGGAGAAGTAAAAATTGATATTGCTTATGCAGGTTCATGTACTGCGGGTAAAGATGATGATTTTGCATATTATGCGATGGTTGCCAAGTCTGCATTAGAGGCAGGACTTAAAGTTCCAAATTCTGTAGACTGCTATATCCAGTTTGGTTCAAAATCGGTTAAAGAATTATCATCAATGATGGGATGGACGGATTTGTTTATCAGAGCTGGTGTTAAACTTATTGATCCTGGTTGTGGTGCTTGTATTGGGGCTGGGCCAGGAATTAGTGATTTGGAAGATCAAGTTACAGTTTCTGCCATAAACAGAAATTTTCAAGGAAGATCCGGTCCTGGAAAATTATACCTTGCAAGTCCGCTGACTGTGATGACAAGTGCATTTTTAGGCAAAATTACTGCATGGAGTCCGGAAATCTTCCGTTAATATCAAAGACGGCGTAGAATCGCAAGTCATCACTCAATCTGGCCCTAAG
>DAJW01000124.1 GCA_002496485.1 Euryarchaeota archaeon UBA36 | reverse complement strand
AAGCTGCACAGTTCGCAGAGACAAATACTAATCGTGCAAATCGTGAAAGTACGCAATTATCGGTTGAGATCGTGGCTTCTGCTAGACAAGCTAATCAGAAAAGGGCTTTGATAGCCAAGAAAGAAGAGCTCGATTTGACTTGGGAAAGAGTGAAATCTGAAGTTTCCTCTCCTAAATTGAAAAATAGGAATAAAATTTTAGATCAGTTAATTAAGACGGCTAAGGATGAAAACGGCTCTGGCATGATTTTGAGGCCTGTTAATATAGATCGAAAGGCTCTTTCGGATAGTGGATTTAAACTTGGAGATGATGTAGAAGGATTAGGTGGATTCATTCTAGAATCAAAAGATGGATCCGCCGTAATGGATTATCGTTTTGACTATAGATTAGAAATGGCATGGAAAAATAGTCTTGCAGAGGTAAATAATATTTTATTTGGATAGTGATATTATGGCTTCATCGGGTAGATCTAATATTTTTAATGCTGCAGCAAGGGCTAAAGCGAGAAAGGCATCATTAATTGATTCTACTAGGATGAGGCAGTTATTACAACAGGGTCCCGATTCTATCGGAGCAAGTATAGGAGAATTGGGATATAGGGCTGAAATGGATCTGTACTCATCTAGAATGAGTGGAGCAGATGCAGTTGAAGCGGCTCTGTTTCATAATTTAGATAATGATTTGGCGGAAGTAATGAAATTTTGTCAAGGGCATCTAAGAGATTTAGTAGCCATATATGTAGAGAGATTCGATTATGAAAAAGCAAAAACTGTTCTAAGAGCAGTCAATGGTGGAGCTTCAGATGAAATGATTGAAGCACAGATTCTCCCCTCCGAGAATCCAAGAAATGCAGTTTGGCTGAATATAATTAGAAATACAGAAGGATTGGAAGAGGCTGTAGAGGCAATGATAGGAACTCCTTGGGGTAAAGCGATGAAGAAAATTGAAGGAGATGTGTCACTAGAAGAATTAGAAAATTCATTAGATATGCACTATTTCTCTGAAGCCCTAAAATCTGTCAAAAGGAATAAAGGTAATGATAAATTATTGAAATATATTAGAATTGAAATAGATCATAGGAATATTATCAACCAATTAAGATCTTTGAGAATGGAATTAGATTTCGATAAAAGATTGGCAATGATAATACCTGGCGGTAGAATAGATTCTGGAACTATGAGGCAGGTTTGTCAGTCCGAAGATGATGAGGAATTGGTAGAATTGTTGAGAAGAAGTAATGCATTTGATGGGGATGGTTTTGAAACTGCTCTTGAAGATGCAAAGAATATTGGAAGTCTAGATCCTTTTGCAGAATTACTTTCACATCAGAGGCAAAGAATTCTTAGAAAATTTGCCTATCTGAGTCCAGTTTCTCCATTTCCGATAATATATTACATAGAAAGAAAATCTCTCGAAGTTAGAAATTTGAGACTCTTGGTTCGAGGTAAAGCGATAGGATTGGATGAGAAAGTACTGGAGTCCCATATGGATTTCTAAGGTGATAAGATGGAAATAGCAGTAGTAGGACCGATGGAATTCACCCTAGGCTTCCAACTTGCTGGAGTAGAAAATCTGTATAATCCAGAAAATGAGGAGCAAATGATTGAAACACTAAGAATTCTCTTGGACGAGTCCGAAGTTGGAGTAATAGTAGTTGATAATGTAGATTTAATGAGGCTTCCAGACAGGTTGCGACAGCAGCTTGCTGAAAGTGTAACGCCCACAGTTTTGGGCATTGGGACGGAAGAAGATAATACTCTTCGAGAGTCAATAAAATCGGCCCTAGGAGTCGATCTTTGGAAATAAAAAAGGAAGTGAAAAAAATGAGTAAAGAAAATGGACTGATATATAGGATTTCGGGGCCAGTAGTGACTGCCGTTGGAATCTCACCAAGAATGTATGAAGTAGTACGAGTCGGAGATGAAGGGTTGATGGGTGAAGTAATTGAATTACACGGAGATCAATCAGTAATTCAGGTATATGAAGAGACTTCGGGAGTAAAACCGGGAGAGCCCGTGATTAGAACGGGTCAAACTCTCTCTGTTCAGCTAGGTCCCGGATTACTGACCCAGATTTATGATGGAATTCAGAGGCCACTTCCTAAGCTAGAAGAGAGTATGGGAGTTTTCATCACTCGTGGTGTAGATGCAGATGGATTAGATTTGGAAAGAAAATGGGAATTTAAGCCAAAGGTCAGTTCAGGTGATTCTGTAGATTCTGGACAAGTAATTGGTATAGTGCAAGAGACTGAAACAATAGAGCATAGAGTAATGATTCCACCAAATATAAGTGGAATTGTTAAGAAAATTGAAAGTGGTTCATTTAATATCAAGGAAGCTGTATGTGAATTGGAAGATGGCACCGAGATTTCTATGATGCAAGAATGGCCTGTTCGGCATCCACGTCCATTTAGTCAGAAATATGCCCCAGATGTTCCGTTGATTACTGGTCAAAGGATTCTTGATTTTCTTTTCCCATTAGCTAAGGGCGGTACAGCAGGCATCCCCGGCCCCTTTGGTTCTGGTAAGACTGTAACACAGCAACAGCTAGCTAAGTGGTCCGACGCTGAGATTGTTGTTTACATTGGATGTGGTGAAAGAGGTAATGAAATGACTGAAGTTCTTGATGAGTTCCCGCACCTAATTGATCGTCTCTTAAGAGAAATCGTATAAAATAGAACAGTAATGATAGCTAATACTTCGAACATGCCAGTTGCTGCTAGAGAGGCTTCAGTATATACTGGAGTGACAATTGCAGAATATTTCAGAGATATGGGATATAATGTTGCTTTAATGGCTGACTCAACTAGTAGATGGGCAGAAGCAATGAGAGAAATATCGTCAAGACTAGAGGAAATGCCTGGTGAAGAAGGTTATCCGGCGTATTTGTCTAGTCGTTTGGCTGAATTCTATGAGCGCGCTGGAAGAGTAAAGACTCTAGCTGGTCAAGATGGATCAGTTTCAGTTATAGGGGCTGTATCTCCACCTGGTGGAGATATATCTGAACCCGTTAGCCAGGGTACTTTGAGAATAGTCAAAGTATTCTGGGGATTGGATGCTGGACTTGCACGTCAAAGGCATTTTCCAGCAATTAGTTGGTTAAGTTCGTACAGCTTGTATCCGCAATCATTAGACCAATGGTACAGAGATAATATCGCACAAGATTTTCCAGATTTAAGAACCGAAATCAGTACGTTACTTCAAGTTGAAGCTGAATTACAAGAAATAGTACAATTAGTTGGGTCTGATGCCCTCCCGATAGATCAGCAATTGACTCTAGAGGTGGCAAGAATGATTAGAGAATTTTTCCTGCAACAAAATGCATTTCATGATGTTGATACATTTAGCGATCTAAAACTTCAATATGAAATGGCTAAGGCAATTCTAACTTTTCAGGCGGAAGCGAAAAAGGCGATTGCAGGCGGTGCTTTACTAGAAGATGTAGTGAATATTCCTGCGCGTACTGACTTAATGAGAGGTAGATTCGAGAAAGGATATCAGGAAAAAATAAATCAGATGGTTTCAGAAATGAGTAAGCAGATATCTGAAAGTTTAGAGGTAAATTGAGAGGTGAGAAAATGAGTGGAAAGGAATATAGAACAATTACTGATGTGAAAGGACCTTTGGTCTTTCTTAACAAAACTGAGCCCGTATCTTACGGTGAGATTGTACAATTGAAATTGAGTGACGGATCAATAAAAAATGGCCAAGTTTTAGATACTTCAGATGATCAAGTCATTGTACAAGTCTTCGAAGGTACAGCCTCAGTAGATAGGCAAACTGGAATCAAATTCCTTGGTGATGTATTCAAGCTCCCAGTTAGTAAAGGTTTGATCGGTCGAATTCTAGATGGTGCAGGTAGGCCTAGAGATGGAGGTCCAGAGATTGTTGCCGAAGAAATGGCAGATATTATTGGAGCTGCAATAAATCCTTACTCTAGACAGAGCCCAGAAGCATTCATTCAAACAGGCATCTCCGCAATTGATGCATGTACTTCACTAGTCAGAGGGCAGAAACTTCCGATTTTTAGTGCGAGTGGATTGCCACATAATGATATTGCACTACAGATTGCCAGACAAGCTAAGTTAGTTGGTAGTGATGATGATTTCGTCGTTGTATTCTGTGCGATGGGAATCACTGCAGAGGAATATAATTTCTTTGTACATGACTTGGAAAGGACGGGTGCTTTGGAAAATGCTGCGTTATTTGTAAATTTAGCAGATGATCCAGCAGTAGAGAGGTTGATTACACCACGTCTAGCCCTAACAGCGGCCGAATATCTAGCATTTGAGCATGACTATCACGTACTGGTCATTTATACTGACATGACAAATTATTGTGAATCACTTAGACAAATCGGTGCTGCTAGAGAAGAAGTTCCTGGAAGGAGGGGTTATCCAGGATATATGTATACAGATTTAGCTATGCTGTATGAGAGGGCAGGATTGGTCAAAGGTAAGAAGGGTTCAATAACCCAATTCCCGATTCTTACTATGCCGGGCGATGATATTACTCATCCAATTCCCGATCTTTCTGGATATATCACCGAGGGGCAGATTGTAATTTCCAGAGAATTGCATCAAAAAGGAATTTATCCACCAATTAATGTTCTACCTTCTCTATCTAGATTGATGAATGCAGGTATTGGGCCTGGTAAAACTAGAGAAGATCATAAATCTGTATCTGATCAATTATACGCTGCATATGCTCAAGGTAGAGAATTGAGGGGCTTAGTAGCCATTGTTGGTGAAGATGCTCTCAATGAAAGAGATTTACAACTTTTGAAATTCGCTGATATTTTTGAGGATCAATTTTTGAGGCAGAGTCGAGATGAGGATAGATCAATAGAAGAGGGGACTTTGGATTTGGCATGGAATCTACTTTCAAATATTGACACTAAATATCTAGTTCGATTGGACCAAAAATGGATTGATAAGTACCATCCCACAGAAAAGAAATAATTAGATAGTGAGTGATATAATGGCATTAGATATTAAACCTACTAGATCTGAGTTAATAAATCTAAAAAGGCGAATTAAGCAAACTTCTAGTGGCTATAATTTACTAAAAATGAAAAGAGATGGATTATTTCATGAGTTTCGTACTTTATTATCCGAAATGATTGCAGCGAGAGAGGAATTAGCTAGTGCTTACACCGATGCTTTACAATCGATTAATCTAGCATCATCAATTGAAGGAGGTTTGGCAGTCAAGAGTGCTGCTATTGCATCATCTAAACATCCCGAAGTTACGGTTTCAAAAAGAAACATAATGGGAGTTGTTGTCCCAAGAGTGGATGGTCAAAACCTGAAATTATCTATGGAAGATCGGGGCTTAGGGATGGTAGGTGGTTCGCCATACATTGATGAAGCGGCTGATTCGTATTCATTATTGGTAGAAAAAATGGTTAAAGCCGCAGAAATGGAAGCAACTTTGAAGCGACTTTTAGAAGAAATTGAAGCTACAAAACGTAGAGTGAATGCATTAGAATTCAAAGTAATACCGGAAATGGAAGAGGCGCAGACTTTTATACAGCTAAGATTAGAAGAAATGGAGAGAGAAGAGACATTCAGATTAAAGAGATTTAAAAATAAGTGATTGTAAAACCGCTTAATGGATGGGGTCGAATCGGACATAAGTTCTGAGGACTTGAACTTGGATTCAAGAGATAATATAATCATTGATAAAAAAATTTGGGAGTCAAAGGACCTGTTTGAAGTTATTATCTCGAGATATTTTTTGATGGGAGAAGAGGGGATTAATACTGCATCATGGGAAGTTTCTGGAAAAGATGGAAAAAATCCCAGTGAACAATTAATGAAATTAAATAAACACCTAAAAAAAATGAGTTTGATGGGAATATTAGAAGAAAATAATCCACCAATCTTGAGAATTACTAATTATCCTACTGGAGAAATTACTCTAAAAAATTGGCATGGAATGTTTGTTTGGTTATTAATGGCATTAATCTTGGCCGCAATAGGTGAAAATTGGGATTCCAAGATTTCTAGTTCAAGCAGTTATTGGGATTCATTACTATACTTTTCAATGCCAATTATTATTATTTTAGCTATATCGAGTTATGTTAGAAAAATAATTGGTAATTTTAATGGAGTTGAAGTTGGGCACATTGTGCCACTTATTTTTCCGTTTCCATCGTATTCTTGGCCATTTGGAATTATTGGTTCCATGGGCCAAAAAAGGATTGATCTAATGCCATTTCCAACCAGAAAATCATTAGCAGTTGTAGAATTGGTTGTTCCATTGATGCTATTTATCAGTGGAATGATTTTAGTTGTGATTGGAATTATGAATACTACAAATTTTCCTCCAGAAATGTATAATTATTTAGCAGAAGATGAGGTTCCAACGGTATTGGGAACAAATGTTATTCTGAATCTGATATTGGAATCTTTGTTAGGAGAGGTATTTGTAGTTAGACTGCAATGGCTGAATTTAATTGGTCTTGCTGGAATAGGGCTAACTATTGTAGCATGGGGATTATTACTTCCCATACCAGGATTTCCTGGAGATAGGTTACTTCACTCAATTATTGGTCCAAAAGAGATGAAAGATGGCACTATTCAAACAACTATCTTTGTGTTGATGTTGGTTATTATGGTGATAGTTTTTGCCACATCAAATTATACTCCATGGATATTTCTTGCGGCCATTGGAGCCTGGCAGAGATTTAGTCCAGAAAATATTCCAAATCCAATAGTACTAGATGAATATAAAAATATCAGTAGGACAGAAAAAAATAGAATAATAGTAGTTCTAGTTATTGCTTTGATTGGTGGATTTCCTGGTCACTTACCTTCCTACTCATTGCCTGATTATAAAGATGGTTTAGATACCAAATCCTGGCCCACATTTATCACTATAGAAAATAATTCTTCGACTGAAATTATTCTTGAAATGGAGCCACTTGGAATTTTACCAGTAAATGGATCAATAATATACCAACTAAACGGTGCTTCAGGACAGGAATGGAAAGTTTCGAGTGAAAAATGTAATGATATTCGAATATGTGATTTTTTCGATGTTGTTGAATTGAATAAACAAAATATTATTTTTTCAATTAAGTCTCCTGAAAAATCATTCTCCCCTCATATTCTACATATTTTTGTTGATGTGATTGATTACCAGATAGAGCATGAAATCGAAATTAGGCAAAGTGGCGTATCCGGGCCGATAAGTAGCTATTGGGAATTAAATCAAGATATGGAAAATTTGAAAATTTGCTCTGAATTTAGGATTATGGGGGCATCTGGAAATTTTTCTGTGGATAGTCCTTATTGGTCGATTGAAAATAGTAGTTACAGAGAAGTTGGAGTTCATGATATTTGCCTAATAGGATTCGAAGGTGCAATTCAGTCTTTGGAAAAAACCAAAAATCAGTCACTGAAACTTGGCCCTAAGTTAGATTTTTTGAGTGATGATGGTAAAATGGTGAGTTGGAATCTATTACTGAATAACTCTAGAAGTAAATTACAGGTATTCGAAGGTTACTGGGAAATTCCATCTTGGTTTGGAATTGAATCTGAATATATCATATCTCATTCTGATTCGGGTAATGCATTTTGTCCATCCAATGGCAAGGGGGATAAAATAGACACAAATGAGGACTGGGGAGTTGTAGAACTAATGAACTATTCTTCAAAATTAGTTACAGGAAATAGAACTGGAAATGGGAATCTTTCAATGGGGGATGATGGTTGGATTGCGATTTGCTCGGGATCTAATCTACTAGAATCATATGATATTATTGCAGGAGTTGATATTGCCATAGAAAATTGGGGACTTCTTGAAAAAATAGAAGAATCGACATTTAGAATCGAAAATAGGATGGAAGTAGATTATTCTGTTTCTATAGAATGGCATGGTGATTCTCCAGAAACTGATATTTGGGATTTATCCATTCCAAACTTTGTTAAAAATAACTCTTTCATAGAAGTGGAGATTTTACCATCAGGAAATTATGATTTAGAGAGAGTTGTTTGGATTACCGCAGACGAAAGAGGAGTAGTTATTCATCTATCTGCAAGATGTAGTATTGAGGGATGCTAGTTTGAAGATTGCAGTCTTAGGGGTTGGCGCTATAGGTGGTGTTTTAGTCGGAGCATTATCAAAAACTAAATCGGAAATAATTTGTGTATCTAGAAGAAAAACTGCTAGACTATTATCATCAGGGTTAGTAATCAATACTCCTGAGGGAGAAATAGAATTCGTAGATTCGGGGCGATATGAAGTTATAGATAGTGAGAAAAAACCTATCTATGATAATTATATAAAAAGCTGTGATTTTTCAATCGTGGCAGGGAAAACTTATTCCACTTACGAATTAGCTTCTATTGCCAATGATATGACTAAGGATGAAGGGTACGTCATCAGCATTCAGAATGGACTTGGAAATATCGAGATAATTTCTAAATTAATGGGTCAAGATAGGACGATTGGTGGTTCCATCACGCATTCTTCATGGAGATCTGATGATGGAGAGGTGAATTGGTCCGGCAGAGGTTCTTTGATTCTTGGGATGACTTCAGAAAATCATGATGAAAAAATAGTTTCATTGATTAGAGCTTTAAATGTAGCCGGTTTGAATGCACAATGGTCAGATGAAATAAATAAAATTCTCTGGAAGAAATTATTCATTAATGTTGCAATTAATCCGATTTGTGCCATCACAGGACTGAAAAATGGCGCACTTCTAGAAAACACGGATTTGCTGAATCAGGCCATAATGGCTATGGACGAGGCAGTGACTGTATCACAATCTAGTGGATTGGAATTTAGTCGTGAAGATTTGCAACGAGATCTGATCGAAATCATTGAATTAACTTCCGAAAATAGAGTTTCGATGCTACAAGATATAATGGCGGGAAGGAAAACTGAGATTGATTCACTGTGTGGAGAGGTAATTTCTAGGGGAGAAAGATTAGGAATTCCTACTCCTAGAAACGAATTATTATTCTCTTTAATTAAAGGAATAGAGAGTTCACAGTTTCTTGATTGAAAAAATAGTCTATCTTTGACAATTTGGACAATAAAAAGATGAACGATTAGATTGTGTTATTCTCTTGATTCTTGCATTGCATTCAGAATTGATACACTCTTCGCCTTGTCTATCATAAACTGCGAAATTATGAGAAAAGTAACCTATAGATTCATCACCACCTATGCCTCTGAAATCTTGTAGCGTGGAACCACCTGCATCAATTGCTTCAATAATTACATCATGGATTGCAGAAGTCATCAATACTATTTTTTTTGGGATTCCAGTTTTACCGGCTATATTTTTTGCTATTTTTTTGGGGGAGATTCCAGATCTGAATAGTATTTCGCAAACATAGATATTTCCTAGTCCTGCTACATTATTCTGGTTAAGCAATGCTGATTTTATTGTCGCCTTTTTCCCTCTCAGTCTGCTTGCAAGAATTTCAGGAGTAAGTTCTGAGGGAGTGGGTTCAGGCCCTAAATTTTTCAAAAGTCTGTGTTGTTTCTCTTCAGTGGACTTGAAGCAATCCATGTAACCAAATCTCCTATGATCTGAAAAAACAGCCTGTTTTCCGTTTTCTAGATGAATTATTACCCAGTCATGAGGTCCGCTTCCTGTACCAACTGGAGCTCCATTAGAAAATTTCCCTGGAGTACTTTCAATGCCATCTCCAATTAAGGTCCATCTACCAGTCATCCCAAGGTGACAAAGCCACGTAAGATTATCATCTAAACTAATTAGTAGATATTTTGCCCTTCTTCTAACTGATTTTACTGTTCTTCCAGTCAGCTCCGAGATAAAATTTGGTGGAAATGGAAACCGTAAGTCATCGCGATTGAGAATGACCTTGGAAATTTTCGTATCCAATAAATGAATTTCGAGACCCTGTCGAACAGTTTCGACTTCAGGTAATTCTGGCATATTTTGTGAGGGTAAAAGGTCGGTATTAATCTTCATTATTGAGTATGATTTAATTTTTTGTACAGATAAAAACTTGGTGTTGATCTTCAAAACTGGAAATATCAACCCTTTCTAGAATCCTAAGTCCGGAATCTTGAATAATTTTTTGGGCTTTTTTAAAACGTGAATTGTCATTTCCTTCGGATGATCTTTCACTTGCGGCCTTAAGGCTAAGAATACCGATACCATCCGTAGAAAGAAAATGTGATATTATTTTGACAAATGTGAGTGCTTGATCGGCAATACTCAAATCTTGGTGAATCCAATCTGCATTTTTACGTAAAAATGGAGAAATTTGTCCGACTATTCTAGCATCAGCTAAAACTGGGAAAATCCCATCACGAATTTCGGACAATGCTGACATATCTCTAATCATCCTAGGGGAAATATCGACTGCGACAATTTGTCCGTTGTGATGATTATTATTACCGCATACAATATCGTGAATATGACTCACAGTTCCGCCTATAGAGGATCCGAGATATAGACAAGTACTACCCGGCCTCGGGAGAAAAATATCTGCTTTATTTTTTGTTTTTAGTATAGTTGCTGCAATCTTTGATCTATTAGGGTCCCAATTTCTCCATTCAATCTTTCCTTCCCTTCTTCTTCTTTCACCTCTTACAGAAATTCCCTTAACTGCATTTCTTGTCCAAATTGTTTTTCCAATCATTTTAGCCCCCCAAACAATAGAAGTTGATTTTGGAGTAATACAATCACTTCCTTCTTGGTGGATTAGGGAATTTATTCTTAATTGATTGGATTTCAATGTTTATCTGATCGACTACTTCTTGATTCCAAGGAGTTCCATTAAAATGGTCTACTCGTACTGCAATACTTGCCTTACCTGCTAAAAATCTAGAAATCTTACCTCTAACCCATCGTGGTGAACGACTTATTTGGGGCATAGAAAATAAAATCGATCCGTGTTTGGGGGGTGGAGCTCCATTTCTATGAGCGCTCATTGCAGATTGAGCTCCCAAAACCTGCAAAGAACCCGATGGCATCCTGGCTAATCTCTCTCTACTTCCTGCTAAACTAACAAGTTTTGCCGCTGAGATTGGCCCTAATAACAGACTTAGAGAAGGAATATATTCTAGGCAAATTTCTCTAATTGCTTCCTCAATATAGTTAATATTTCTAGAAATATCTATAACCATTGAAGAAATTTCCCTTAATGATATCCATTCATGATCAGAAGGGTTATGAGCTGGTATTGTCAATTTAAGCGACTTAGCCACTTCAGAGATAGATTTTGATTCTTTTACGGTCAAAGGGATTTCTGACCTTTGAAGCTTTAAATCGATTTCAGGAATAAAGAGTAATGTCCATTCAATACTTCTAGACTCTAAAGTTGTCCAAGTAGAACGTAATTCTATTAATGATGATGTAAGCATATCTAATCTTCTATCCATGTCTCCAGCAGAATCTGCAACGCCTTTTTTTGCAAGAATGAT
Organism: Euryarchaeota archaeon UBA36; assembly: GCA_002496485.1. Classification (GTDB taxonomy): domain Archaea; phylum Thermoplasmatota; class Poseidoniia; order Poseidoniales; family Thalassarchaeaceae; genus UBA36. The sequence goes on along the minus strand of DAJW01000124.1, from coordinate 513 downwards.
TGATGCATCATTAAGCAGTTTTTCTTCATCGGTTGTAATTTCAGGCCAATCAGGATCTGATAGATGGCCTAGAGGCATTACAATAGAATCTGGAAATCTGGACTGTAAGATTGAAAGCTCATCAATTTGAATATCATTTTTCATCAATTCTAATCTTTTTGATAGATTGGAAGGAGATCTGTGTCCATCCCAAATCAACTCATCCAATATATTTCCATTATCGTCTACAACTCTGGCAATTCTCCAGTCGAAATGTATTTTCACATGATTGCGACAAAGGTTTAGCGCTTGAACGGTGCGGATAAAATATTAATTACAAACGAATAGTTGAATAGTTAGTGCGTTCACCGAAGATAGTCGGCTTCTTAGCGGTAAGGTTGTTGAAAGAATGTTTTGTCCTGAATGTGGCTCACTTTCGTATCCCGATAGCAGAGGTTGGATAAAGTGTCCCGATTATAAGTGTGGATATGAGGGCCCTCTATCCGGCTCAGACGGAAAGGGATCGGAGTTCAC
>DAJW01000156.1 GCA_002496485.1 Euryarchaeota archaeon UBA36 | reverse complement strand
GTTCAAATCCTGGCAGGCCCACCAATCAGTTTGAAGATGTACGCCTCTTTGGAGCAGCATGGCAGATGGGTCGGAAAGAAATACGTCTGCATCGAAAAGGATTAATGAACTTGCAAAATTATTATCCTATCATTCTGACTTATATTACAATAGAGCTTCACCAGAAATTTCCGATAATGATTATGATAAACTCTGGGATGAATTGAAAATCTTAGATCCAAATCACCCCCAGTTGAGAAGAGTTGGCTCTGACCCACCACCCGGAACAACAAAAGTTCAGCACTTATTCCCAATGCAGAGTCTGGATAAAGCAAACGAAGCTGAACAAATCTTGCATTTTGTGACTGAAACAACAGCAAATGGGAGAAGATTTGTTTGTCAGCCCAAACTGGATGGATCCGCCCTTTCTTTAGAGTATAGAAGAGGGAGACTAATACGCGCTATCACAAGAGGTAATGGTATTAGAGGTGAAGATATTACACAAAATGTACGAAGAATTCCCAATATTCCCGAATCCATTTCATGGGAAGGCGATTGTCATGTAAGAGGGGAAGTTGTAATGTCATTGCAGGTATATAGAGAAAAATATTCTCAAATTGCCCCAAATCCTAGAAATCTAGCAGCAGGAGCTCTTAGACAGAAAAATCTGGATTCAGGAAAAGGAAAATCCGAGGATTTAGAATTTTTTGCTTACAGTGTTGAATTTCCCGAAATTAATGATAGACATCCAGATAGCCCTAACCATCCAGAATTTAGATTCGACTCCCAGCAAATTGATTGGCTAAAAGAAGTTGGGATTCAGGTTGCCGGAAATCATGTAATTATCGGCGAAGATGATAGAAAGATTACAGATAAATTAATTGAAGAGACAAATAAATGGTCGAAAAATCGTGAATCTTTTGAATGGGAAATTGATGGAGTAGTAATAAAATTAGATAGATTAGATAAAAGAGATTTAATCGGCAAAACTGCCCATCATCCAAGATGGGCATTAGCATGGAAATTTCAGCCCGATGAGGCAATATCAGTACTAATGGATGTATTTTGGCAAACCGGAAGAACAGGTAACGTAACTCCAGTTTCAAGAGTAGCTCCGGTTTCTGTCTCAGGAGTTACGGTTGAGAATACAACTTTGCATAATAAAGGAGAAGTAGAAAGATTGGGTCTAATGATAGGTGACAAGGTTAGAATCGTTCGAAGAGGCGACGTAATCCCGAAAATAACAGAAGTACTTGGTCAGGCTAAAAACTCTGATATCGAAAATAGAAAACACTCCGATGGATCACCCTTTACCGAACCAATTCCAGAAAGAAAAATCGTTGAACCACCTACGAAATGTCCAAGGTGTACAAATGAATTGATTGAAGATGGTGCTTTCATTAGATGTACAAATTTATCTTGTCCATCTAGAATAGAAAGAACAATTCTATATTGGTGCAGAAGTCTTGGTATGGATGGAATAGGAGTAAAATTAGCTGAACAATTATGTTCAAAAGGGTTAGTTGAAAATATAGCGGATTTATATCGTCTTAATCACAGCGATTTAATAAAATTAGAACGAATGGCTTCAAAATCGGCGAGTAAGGTTATCGATGAGATAAAAATTAGTAAAAAATTAACATTAAGCAAATTCATTTCTGCTTTAGGATTACCTCGAATTGGACCCGAGGTAGCAAACCTGATTACCACGGAAATTAGAACATTTGATGAATTAATTGAGATACCAAAGGATAGAGAAAGTACGATAAGCAAATTAGTAAAAATTGAAGGAATTGGTGAAACTGTAGCTGGATTATTAATCGATGAAATTTCTCAAAGAAGAGATATAATATTAGATCTATCACAACATTTAGAGATATTAGATGAGGAAGAAAAAAATACTACTGGAAATCTAACAGGTCTAACCTTTTGTATCACAGGGACATTAAGTAGATCAAGAAAAGAAATAGCTCTGTCCATTAGCTCTGATGGTGGAAAAGTGGTATCTTCTGTTTCTGCAAAATTAGACTATTTAGTAGCAGGAAATTCAGCGGGTTCAAAATTGGATAAGGCAAATAGACTTGGAGTAAAGGTAATCTCTGAAAGTGATTTACTACTATTATTGGATGGCAAAATTCTTGAAAATTTAGTTGGAGATAGACAGACTAATCTTGGAGAATTTTAGTTATCCGAACATTCCTGTTTGCGAGTCGACCATATCCTGAGGAGGGTTAAGGTGAACTGCCATCATTTCTCTAATTTGACTCTCAATTCGCTTTGCTTCCTCTAGCAAAGGTTCGGGATCGAGCTGAACTGCAGGAAGTAATACATCCATTGAACCTATGATTCTTGCCGCAGCTCTTGCATCTGGAATTACTCCTTGACCAACTTCTCCGTTAGTTTCCGCTAGAATAGCCATTGCATCAATCCTCCTCCTCCTACATTCCCCCATCATTACTCCGGTCATGCCACTTACAACTCCTTGCTTTAATAGTGGAACCTTGATTTGATTAAGTACTAGATGTGCTCCATCAGTTGATCCAATTCCTAGAATAGAGTCGATTCCTTCTTGATCATCAAAGATACTATGGCCTTTATCGATTCCCTGAGCAAATGAATCTATCATTATAGATGAGCTAACACCACTAACTTTAATCCAATTAATTATTTCTGTAGCCAAATGCAAACTCAGTTTTTCAGGAATTTGAATTTCTGATGCAATTAAAACTACTTTGTCACAACTTTCCATATTACAAATAGGCTCTCCAGAATAAAATCTAATTGGTGGTAATGGCTTTCCATCTTGAACTAGGCATACTGCAGCTAAATCTGGGTGCCTTATTCCACCGACTAATTCCAATTCCAACTTATCAACTAAATAATGAGCTACAATACTACTAACAAATCCAACTGAAGGGAAACATGTAACTAACAATGCTCCTGCTGCATCCAAATTTTCTTCTACATCTACTGTTGGCTCACCTACCATGATGCTCAATGAGACTATAATGCTGTTAACCGTTCCCACCCCCGCATCCCCAACGAGAATGATTAGATATGGATGAAAAAATCGATTTTCATACTCATCAACTATCCCCATCTTCTTGGAATAGATTTGAAGAATGTCCCAGGAAATACTGGCTTTCAAAACAGAAATTACCAAAGAAAGCTAGTATGCCCGCCTCAATAGGAACTGTAATACATAACTCTGTCGAAGATATATGTAATATCAATCTAGAAGTAGTTAACACGGATAAGAAAGGATGGTTTGATGAAGTTTGTACGGATATTTTTCAAAAGCAATGGTCCAAAGAAAAGAAAACCTTTCTAGATACTCCCAGGCACTCTAAATGGAAGGATGAATTACGGGATAAATCATTTCAAGGATTACTGGGCGCAGTCAAGATATTATTATCAAAGGCGGGTTTACAAATTTCAGAAACTTCAGAAATTTCTTATAATTCTTGGAAATCTGTACAAAAAATTATTATTGTAAATGAAGGAACTCTATTCTCAGAATGTGGTAGAATCACAGGAAGACTAGATCTGCTAGTTTCAGAAATTAAAGAAGGAAAAACAATTGGATGGATTGTTGCCGATTTGAAAACAGGAAAACCACCAGAACTAAAATTAGACAATAAAGTTAGCCGACAATTACGACTTTATCGAGACTTAGTAGCAATAAATAATCCAAATCACCCGCCACTTTCAGTTGAGGGCTGGTACTCTAATAACCAGAAAGTGTATATCGAAACAGGCCCTTCCGTGATTAATCAAGCATTTGAAGCATGGCAAAAAATGTCTCCCTCTGCATTGCCCTTTCAAGCTACTCCTAGTGAAAAATCATGTAGTTTTTGTGAATGGAAAGCTTGGTGCCCTTCTTGGTGGATAGCTGTCAATGATGGTATCTTAACTCCAGGGAAAATGTTTCGAGATGAAGTTGCCAAATTAGTTCGATTCGACTATGAATCTGCAGTGGCACTATTTGAGAGACTCCCTCCAGACGGTGATGAGGGTAAATTACAAAACTCCGATTACAGATTTGGAGCATTTTTGAAAGATAGACCATTAGAAAAACTTCTAGAAATATCAATAGATAAACCAGATGCTGAACTCTTCCTAGGAAGTATCAGATTTGATGGAAAAACAGCACACTTAGGAGATTGGTCAGAGATAATTCAATGGAATCCCTTGAACAATTCAAAAATATAATGAAGAACTATTTTTAATATTAAATTTGCAGTTTTTTCAACTATTCTTCCAACATACATATGAGTGAAAGTGCTTTACTAGCTGTTGTGAAGACAGACCTTAGAACTTTTTTTTGTATAGGGATTTTATTACTTTCTACTATACTTTCAGGGTGTAGTGGTATGGGTCCCGGAAATCCTAATTCCAATATGGTCGCTGATCGAGAGATAATCAATGCAGGAGAATCGGTAAACTTTGATGCCAGGACATCTACTACCCCAGAACCTACTATAATTGATGAATTTCGCTGGAATTTTGGTGATGGGAATACAAAGATAACAAAACAAGGTATTGTAAATCATATTTACATTCAGGCTGGAACTTTTGAAGTAGAAGTAACTGTAGTTAATGACGAAGGAGCTAGTGACTCAACAACATTAAGAATTTTCGTTAATTCTCCACCTCAGATAGAAATAGAAATTCCAGATTATATTAAAACTGGGGAATCAGCAATATTGGATGCGACCGACTCTTTTGATCCTGAAGGAGCGCCAATAGAGCATTTCTGGGATTTTGATATAAATGTAGATGATGATGGCGATGGTGACCCAACAAATGATAAAAATTCAGAGGGGCCTGTAACAGAAATCATATTAATTGATGTGGGAAATCATTCTGGAGCATTAACGGTAGTTGATGATAATGGCGCCTCATCAATTTTAATCTGGTCTATAAGAGTAATATCTAGAAATTTCAGAGTTGTATGGGAAGAAGAAATTATCGAATTTGATTGGAATGGATATCTAGAAGAGGAAGAAAGTGAGATTATAGAACATATCCCTGGACCAAACTCCAGAATTATTGAGTTTACAGCAACATTAACATTAGCAAGAGATATATTTCTTCCAGAAGATAATTTTTCTCTAGGTATTAATATCCCTGAATCGGGGTGGAGTAGTACTGTAATTACAGTGCATGAAAATATTACCAAAAATGCCAGCGCACAAATAGAGAAAGGTGACATGAACAATATCCCTGAATCAGGATACACAGTTTCAGCATCCTCCGCTACAGAATTAGAAGATTCTTTACTCAATGAGCCCGGAGAAAGATTTGGTCAAGGAAATTGGAAATGGACAGTAACTGCAGTAGAATGCGATCCCGATATTCCAATAGACGAAATTGATCCTGACCAAGGCAATGATTGGCAATTAAATGTGGTACTTACAAGATTGACTTTAAGAATCAGTGAAGTCAGTAGTTAATCTGATTTCTAGGGAGAAGAATTTTCAAGCAACAGATGTTGGGCGGGTTGTGGTAAAGTCTATCGAGATATCAAAAGTATCAGTCAAGGATAAGCTAGTGATTGATGTTAATGTATGGATGAAAGACCCTCAGGATTTTGATTTCGCCCCCAGAGCAACACTTTCTGACAAATCTGTAGTCATTCAAAACAATGGTGAGGATAATCATCCAACTAGTATCGATTTAGATGATGAACAATTCCAAGTTGCTGAAAGGGATAGAATGTTGGAATTAAGAGTCAAATTCTCTGTGAATGGGATGCATGGGGTTCTAACTCATAGAACCAAGAATATCAGAGATGGTCCTAACTCTAAGAAGTTGGCTGAACCAAGATGGAAAACAATCCTACCTCTTACTGTATCATAGTCACCGCTGAGATTAAGCCTAGAACTCCGGTGGAATGTTAGTGGACCCATAGTGTAGTTGGATATCACACGAGCTTGCGGAGCTTGTAACCCGTGTTCGAATCGCGGTGGGTCCGCCAATAATAATAAATTAGTTATATTGAAGGATAATAACTATCTCGCATACTTATGACATTTACTTCAACAAGGCGTATAGACTTTGCATTAGTTGATCAGGCAAAGATTGTATATTATCCCCAATTCTGGGACTTAGCTCATAGATTTTACGAAGAATCATGGGAATTTTCTTGTGGAATGCATTATAATTCAATACTTTATGAAAAGAATATCGCATTCCCACTTATACATAGTCAAGCTCAATTTCATCATCCACTGTCTTATGGAGATACAGTAACATGTAGTATTTCAATTACAAAAATTGGCAATACTTCGATAACATGGAAATATGAATTCAGAAACCAAGAAGACACCATCTGCTGGACTGCTGAACAAGTCACAGTTTGTACCAAGATGTCTAATCCAACTTCTAAAATTACAGTTCCTGATTGGATGCGTAATTCACTCTCAAAAATGATGTAAACTTATTCCTTTTTGGGCCACTTCTTTTCTAGTGATCTCTTTAATGAGTCATCAATAATTGCATCCCACCAATTAGCATCTCTCCAAACCGCATATTTCCCTCTAATGCCTCTTAAATCAGCATTATTCATTATTGCACCTTGAAGGTTAGAAAGTCCCAATCTGGCTTTAATGAATCTCGTATTTCTGAGATCTGCACCATCTAATGCAGCCTTCATAAGATTCGCTTCCCTGAACGATGCATTTCGTAAATCAGCTCCCGAAAGATCAGCGCCTTCCAAATTAGCTCTATCAAATATAGCCCTTCGTAAATCAGCTCCCGACAAATCAACCCCTCGCAAATCTTCTCCTATATGAGATGTGTACGACCAATCTTTTCTTTCCACACGCTCACTTCTCCAATGATATTTTGTCTAGATAATCTCTTCCTGCCTCAGTAAGAACCACATATCCATAGTCATTTTTCCTTCTTGGATATTCTAACAGTGGATCCCTGTTAATCCCTTTTGTTTTACTTATTAGCATTCTAGAAATACAAAGAGGAAAATTCCATTTTTGTACTTCCTTTTTTTTCCAAATCCCAGTCTCAATAATTAAATTTCTGATTTCTTTAGTAGGTGTATTAATCTCCTTTTCTACAGATCTCAGGTACTGAATAGCGGCCAATATTACATCAGATCTATTCGTAATATTATTTGACTCTAGCATTTTCGCAAAAACTGAACCTCTATCAGGAAATCCGCTACTTCTAACTGCTTGTAATGTATATTCAATAGCTTCCTGCCTGGCAATTCTAACTCTAGATAGAGTTGAAGACCATGTATCCTGATTAGTAATTCTTAACCATCTATCATTAGCTTCTTTAGTAAACTCTGACAGCTTTATTTCATTAGTTCCGAGTATCAAGTAGAGCTTACCAATATTCTTTGGAGACTTAGAAACCATGTCTGTGGGAGAATGTATTTATTTATCAGCATATTTTTATCCAATGGGTCATTTTTCAAATTAAAACTCCGTGATATTGAAAACACCACCCCTAGAGGAATACATATGACCTCAGATTCCAACTCCGGGTATCCTCTAGTACTCCACACTAAAGCAGACCCCTCTGGACTAGGAGGAATTGCAATCTGTGGGTTTTCAACTACGGGTTCAGTAGGTGTGATAGCAACTTCTCATCTAATCAAATCCATGGAACTGAATCCAATGGGAACAGTACTACATCCAAATTTTCCAGCTATTGCACTAATTCACGATTCAGTCCCTAAACACCCTGTACGTGTTTATCAAGGCAAATCTTTAGGTGTTTTTACGGCAGAAATACAATTTCCATCAGAGCACGACATTTCATTTGCAAACACCGTTCTTGATTGGTTTACTAAAGGAGAGTTTGATAGATTAATAGTAATCGATGGAGTAGTTAGTAATGATTTAGGGATTAAAGAAGAAAGTGAATTATGGGGGGTTTCATCTACAGTTGAAGGGAGAGATAAGCTTGATAATTCTAAAATTCAAAGAATTCAACAAGGAGTTGTTGCCGGAATCGCTGGATATTTAATCGCCGAAGGAGAAAGACGAGGACTCGATATTACAGCATTATTGGCTGAGTGTAACCCGATGTATCCAGATGCCAGAGCGGCGTTGATTGCTATAGAAGGACTAAGTGAACTGACCGGTATCGCAATTCCAGTAAAAGGACTTCTAGAAGATGCAAAGAATATTGAAGAAAGAGTACGAGAAGCATTTGAGAGAGCGAAATCAACTGCACTACCCGCACCCGAATTTGAAGAAGATGATGATGATGTTAGAATGGTATATTAATTAGTAAAATGGATTGGTTCCTTCTTCATGATTGGTAACATCTACAACCTCGGTAACTCCAGGGACATTATCTGTAATCATTACTTCTACTCCCTGCTTTAGTGTTACATCAACCATTCCACAGCCTTGACATCCACCACCAAAAGCAATCAATGCCTTTCCATCATCAATCCCTACTAAATCTACATGCCCTCCGTGAGTGGCTACTACTGGATTCACTTGATCTTCAATAACTTCGGCCACAGCTATAGATAAATCATCCAGCCAAAGAGGATTTGGATTATCAAAACTAAAACCTCCTCCCATTAAAGTTTCTTTATAGTCTAAAGTCGTACCTTCAAGATAGGGGGCGCTTCTTGAGCCTAATAGAATTGAAAAATTTTCTACATCCAATTTAATATCGTCCTCTTCAGCATCTTCTTGATCAATTAATTGTAAATCATATTGAAATCCTTTAGAGCTCCTTCCAATTATCTCTATTTTGAGAGAAACCTGACCTTCTATCTCAGAGTTTTCTTTAAATTGACTCAACATCTCCTTGGCTTTAGTTGTGATCTCAATCATATTGTATTATCCCAGAGGTCACCTTTATTCAACCTGTTCACCTACAGTCAAACTCTTGACTAGTAATACTAGCCGATGTCTTGTGGTGCATGATAAATTGGGACGTCCTTTACGGGATTTACGAATTTCCGTAACAGACAGATGTAATTTCAGATGCAGATATTGTATGCCTAGGGAGCGATTTGGTAAAGAACATACATTCCTTCCAAAGAGAGCGTTTCTATCTTTTAATGAAATTTTTAATTTTGTAAAAGCATGTAAACCACTCGGATTAACAAAAGTACGGATTACAGGCGGAGAGCCTCTTCTTCGCCCCCATCTTAGTGAACTAATTAAAATGCTAAAGACTTTGCAACTAGAAATAGCACTCACCACTAATGCATCCTTGTTAAGAAATAGTGCAGAACAATTAGCTTTAGCTGGCTTGGATAGAGTCACAGTTAGTCTCGATGCTTTAAATCCAAAAGTTCATTCATTAATGGCAGATTCAGAAACATCTGTAGAAACGATTCTAGATGGCATTAAAGCTGCCCAAGAAGCTGGCCTAAATCCGATTAAAATAAATTGTGTAGTTCAAAAAGGGGTTAATGAAACAGAAGTTCGAGCATTAGTAAATCATTTCAGAAATACTGGAATTTCAGTCAGATTCATCGAATTTATGGATGTCGGTAGAACAAATGGATGGGAAAGGAGTACTGTAATTCCATCACAAGATATTCTAAAAAACCTCCAGAAAGAATTTGATTTAATTCCTGTAAAACCCAAATCAAAAAGTGATGTTTCGAGAAATTGGAAACATTCAGACGACTCTGGAGAAATCGGTTTCATTTCATCTGTATCGAATCCATTTTGTGGAGATTGCGTAAGAGCAAGACTTTCTGCCGACGGTCATTTATTCACATGTTTATTTGCATCAGGGGGGCATGATCTCAGAGCAATTATTCATAGTGATTCAGAAATTAGTGAGCTTACAGAAGCTATAAAGGCAGTCTGGGAAAGAAGAGATGACAGATATAGTGAACTCCGATCATCCAAAACATCATCATTACCTAGAATTGAAATGTCCTATATTGGT
>DAJW01000017.1:25393-28156 GCA_002496485.1 Euryarchaeota archaeon UBA36 | reverse complement strand
AGAAACCGAGCAAGTATCTCCGGTGCCTAGATTGAAAATACTGATAGTATCATTAATGTTTTTTATAATATGCAACATGGATTGTACACAATCTTCAGCAGACATATATGATTTTTCTTGCATACCATCTCCCAAAACTTCCAATCTAGTTGGATCTGCTTTTAGCTTATGAATAAAATCGAATATTACTCCATGGGTGCCTCGTGGACCTACAATATTGGCAAATCTGTGGATGTACGCCCTAATACCGAAAGTCCCAACCCAAGAAGAAATCAGTGCTTCACTGCCCAACTTAGATGCCCCATATAGTGAAATTGGCACAATTGGACCATAATTTTCAGGTGTAGGCATTTGTTTGGCCTCTCCATAAATTGCCGAAGAAGAAGCGAATGATATAGTTCCGACTTCATTAATTCTCATTGCTTCCAGTACATTATAAGTCGCAATTGTCCCCTGTTTCAAGTCAGTATCAGTAACTTGAGTTCCTAGACGTATATCCGGATTAGCAGCTAAATGATGTACAAAATCAACTCCTATCATCGCATCTTTAACACCTTTAAAATCTAACAAATCAACATTAATGATTTCAACATTATCATTATTTTCGTGATGATTAAGAAATTCCATTCTTCCACTACTAAAATTATCTAATACCTTCACTTTCTTACCTTCATTAACCAAAGCATCAACTAAATGGGATCCAATAAATCCAGCACCCCCAGTGACTAAATCCATGTACACGCGAATCAACTACCGGTCTTGAGGTAATCGCTTGAAAATCTCAATCCTATCTTCCAGTTTTCCGAACGCTTCATTGACTACCATATTATCCAATTGGTGTGGCAGCACAGTCGAAAGATGAAAAAATTGATGATGAGGCCCGTTTTTGGGAATGGTTCTTTGATAGTTTACAACCAATAAGGCTACAGATAATTAAGTTTAGAGAAAATATTTCTTCAACTTTCATTGGAGATATCTATGATTCAGTGGCCCAACTTTCAGAAGATATATCTGACACTATTCATTCTACTGCTCAGCGTGTCTCCGAAATAACATTTAGCGGTATCCAACGTAGTCCAGGCGCTCTAGTAGCATTGTTGTTACTAATTACGGTATTAATCGGAAGAGATGCCATGGATTTTGAGCACCAAATTAACGGAGATGTAGAAATATATCTTCCCGATGGCGCAAATTCTACAGATCTACTTAATGAAGTACGTCAACAGTGGTCTACTGACATAGTTATTCTATATGTACAGACAAATAACGCTGCTACTGGCTCAGAAAAAGGATTGGAAAATATAACCGATTCTGAAATCCTTTCTCAAATATCCTGGATTGAAGGGGATGACAATAATAGAGGGCAAGGAGGGCTAAAAGAAGGCTTAGATCCTAATAAGGAGGATAGGGGTTCTTGGGCATGTAATAGTCCTGAATCAGGATGCGATGGAGTGGTTTGGATTCTCTCACCTGCTCAGATAATTAAAGAAGCAAACTCAAGTAATTCAAGATTTAGTTGTGCAGTGGAGAGATATGGACTACCTACTAGTAACGGTGGATGCCTGTTCTCAAATATTAATCCAAATCAGGGTTATTCAATTCCCCAGGGAGATGGGGCCCAAGAAAGAATTGACGAATATGTATCTAATGCCAACTCATTAATTTCAAATTTTGTCAAAGATACAAATGAAGATGGAATTTGGGATACAGGTGTGATAATAATGGGCATCTCATTTGATATGACAAATACCGATATTACTCCCAGGAGCGACCCTAAAGGAATATCTGAAGAAAATAAATTAGGAATTATCCGAGATCATAAAGCATTCATCAATCATACCCAGAGACTGTTAGATGAAGCTGAGAAATCTAATTGTGATATTTGTACCAGAAAATATGCTAATCCAGTATCTACTATGGATCAAACTAGGTTAGATGTGATACCAGCCAGAAAGGCAGTTACAGTGACTGGACTCACCCCCGTTCTACACGATGTTTCAGATCAAATCTACTTAGAATTAGTCGAAACAATGTTACCAGCAAGTGTCTTTTTGGTTGGATTAACAATGTTCATCTTACATAGAAACTTCAAGGTTTTGATAATTTGTGGATTACCGATTATTATGAGCTTGGCGATAACATTTGGCTCTACTGTCATCCTAGATATTATGCTAACTCCAATGATTATTTCCGCAGGCCCTATTCTTATTGGTTTAGGGGTTGATTACTCACTCCATTTAACTAATCGAATAGAAGAAAATAGAACCAACCTTTTGAAATCTAGATCTATATCAGGAGCGAATGAAGAACAAGAAGTATCTAAAGATCCCTTTGATCCCGAAATTAGTCTTAAGTCCACAGTAATGGCAATAATGACAACTGGAAATGCCATTTTAATATCAGCTTTGACAACTATGATAGGATTTAGTGTATTAACTTGGAAGGAATTGGTGCCAATTGCTCCAATGAGGACAGTTGGAATAACACTATTGATTGGAATTTTCAGTACTTTTGTACTTTCAATGTTAATGGTCCCTGCACTAATAGAATTACTAAAATATAGAAAAGGCCAATCATGGAACTTTTCACTCAAGAAAAAATCGGATTCCAAGGCCAAAGAAACTATCTCAAATTATGGGGATGATGAAATCAAAGTATCAGACAATTCAGATCTAAAATCACCCCATAATATAACTACAAAAAATCAAGAAAAATACAAGATCTTCGGAATCAATTTCATATTATTCTTTTTGATTTCAACGA
>DAJW01000017.1:0-25015 GCA_002496485.1 Euryarchaeota archaeon UBA36 | reverse complement strand
TTAATTTTAGGAATAACCCTATCATTAACTATGACCTTATCCACTTTAGATGAGGCGTGGATGGATATTGGAAAATTGCCCATTAAAAATACATTAGTAGTTATATTATTTTCATTGATTGTTACAATGTACGGAATAAATATTTACAATGAAGAATTAGGAAAAGACATTACTGGTTCTTCAGATGAAGTTCCACCAGGATTAGAATCATATGAAGCGCTAAGAGAATACAGCATCGTCTTCCAGGGGGGTCAGACAAATATGTTCATAGTTAATGCAGAGGAACGTGGCCCCCAAAATAACACTGCCCCAATTAGGGATTTGCCCATTCTAGATGCCATAGAGAAGATGCAAGTAACAAAAATAGATAATGTACCAGAGACAACAACTATCAGTTTAGTAGATATTCTAAAAGCAATCCATGTAGATTTAGAACTGGCAGATCAAGAGATATTTGAACAAAGCTTGTGGGAGTTAATTCATAATGAATGTTGGGATGAATCTTCCAATCTACTTAGGCCTGAATGTTGGCCTTATTCAGCTAGTAGCAAAGAAGATATGGTAAATATAGCATTTGACACCCTAAGTCCAGAAATTAGATCTATGCTGATGAATGCAGATGAAGGACTAGGTGAGACTAAGACTCTAGTTTATGTAAATCAACCATATATCAACTTGGCTACAGCAGGAAACCTAAGAGAAGAAATTGATAACCATCTAGATGGAAATGGGTGTAAATCTGCTTTAGAGTGTCCAGCATTGAATATTGAAGGAGTTTCAAATTCTCTTCTTACTGGTGGATTGCCAGTTTCACTTGATATTAACAAGGCAATTCATGATTCACAATCCGAGACTACTATTGCTACTATGGGCATTCTTCTCATAACTATGGCAATTCTGTTTCGATCCCCTAGATTGGCAATATTTACCATGACTGCGGTTGCAGTTGTAGTTCTTTGGCAACCATTGTTAATGAGGGGCGGATCGGTAAATGTTAACGTATTTACTGCAATGATTGGTACTATTGTGTTTGGAATTGGAGTCGATGACTCCATTCATATCATCGATAGAATAAAAGATGAAGGAGAAACTCCTTCTGGCATTGTAAATACCGTTTCTAAGACAGGAAGGACGATTTTTGAAACTACAGCTACTACGTGTGCAGGACTTTCAGCCGGCCTATTTGTGGCAATTCCTGGACTACAAAATTTCTTTATTTTGATGATGCTATTACTAGTCTTAGCTCTGTTAACCAGCTCAGTATTGTTACCAAGCATCATTACTTCGTACAACGAATTAGGCTCTAGATTATCGGGTAAGGGTACTTGGCTAGATTATGATGAAAGCGGCTCAATTTCTTCAGATTCATCACTAGATGCAGTACTGATAGATTAGTTATGTGAGGGTGCAGGGAGTAAGCCCCTTTCTGTTCACCTTTCGGCTGGTTGCATTCAACTATGCATCCTACCCGGCCCTGTCGGTGCCATACGGGCCTGCTTGGACTTGCTCCGGCGTGGGTGCTCGTTCCAGCCACATTCAGGGAACCTCTCTCTTTCGAGTTCACTGTTAACCTGATATGGTTCGTTTCTGTTGCAGAGCCGACCCTCCCGGGCCCTCAACTTGCGGTGAGACGCCTGCACCATGGAGAGGGGACTTTCCTCAGTGTCGTACACTGTCAGCAACCCTCCTGCTCCCTCATCACTCGGACAAGGTTATATGAAAAGAACCCACCGGGAAAAAATAATTATTTTAGGGAAGATATATGCACCACCCACGATTGTTAAAACACGTGAAAGAAGTCGAAGAACTAAAGAAAATAGCTGGAATTTCTGCATGCAGTTATGTACAAGATGGGATGATAATTGGACTTGGAACGGGATCAACTGTAAAATATACGATAATAGAAATTGGAAGAAAAATTAGTGAAGAAAATCTCGATATTATTGGAGTCCCTACTAGTCTAGAAACAAAGAAATTAGCTGAAAATCTTAATATCCCTTTAATGACTATTGATGATATTGTAACAGTAGACTTGACAATTGATGGAACTGATGAATTTGACCCTTCATTTAATCTAATTAAGGGCGGAGGTGGTGCACTGACTAGAGAGAAAATTGTAGCAAAAGCATCAAAATCCATGGTTGTAGTAGCAGACAGTAGTAAACAGGTATTGACCCTTGGTTCTTTTCCACTGCCAATAGAAGTAAACCTAGAAAAATGGATTGATGTAGAAAGACAGATTTCAGAGTTTTGCCCAAATGATATTAGCCTCAGAGGTGGTAAAGAAAACCCATTCATAACTGACAACGGTGGCGTAATTCTCGATGCTAATTTCGGTCCAACAATAATCAAACCAAGAGAATTAGAAGAAAAAATTGGTAGAATTCAAGGAGTAGTTGAGGTAGGACTTTTTGTTGGAATGTGCGACGCAGTAGTATTGGCATCTAATGATGAAGTAGCTATACTAACAAATCCACATGGAAGACTATCATAAACTCCCGTCGCGATTAAATGCTGGTAGCCAGCCCGAAACTCGGGTCTGTAGCTTAGTCAGGTAGAGCACCCGGCTCTTAACCGGGCGGTCGCGGGTTCGAACCCCGTCAGACCCGCCAAATTTTATTATAATTAATTGATTTAATCCTTTAATTGATATGGAAGATACATTTCGACATGATGAGTAACATGGCGAAGCAAATTTGGATTTCCGATATTCAAGATGGTAATTATGATGACTCGGAAGTAGAAATTAAGGGGTGGATTCACAGATTTAGAGGTTCAAAAAAAATCTGGTTTATGGTGATTCGAGATTCTACAGGAACTATTCAATGCGTTATTAAGAAAGAAATTGTTGGCGAAGATGTATTTAATTTATTGAGAAATTCTCTTACAGAATCCAGTCTTGTCATCAAAGGAATTGTTATTCAAACTGATAGAGAGCATGGCCGTGAACTACAGGTGACAAGTGGCAAAATTATTGGTAGTGTAAATCCCGAGAAACCGTATCCCATTACAGAATCAGCTATGGAAGAAGCCGAGGGCGGTGAGACAGAATTTCTATTGGATAAAAGACATCTTTACTTAAGGACAAGTAGAATGACAAAAATGCTGAAAATTCGAAGCTCCGTTTTTAGCGCTATTCATTCATTTTTCAGAGATCTAGACTTCATTGAATATCAAGCTCCAAATTTTGTTGCAGGAGCGGTAGAAGGCGGAAGTACATTATTTGAAGTTCCTTATTTTGGAAGAAAGGCGTATCTTACTCAATCTTGGCAACTGTATGCCGAGGCAGCAATGCCCGCACTCGAAAGATTATACACTATAGCACCTTCATTTAGGGCCGAGAAAAGTAGAACTCGCAGACACCTTACAGAATTCTGGCATGCAGAGATGGAAGTAGCTTGGGCATCCAATGAAGAAATAATGAACTATGGAGAGAAATTAGTCAGACACATTTCATCTAGTTTAATAGATGAAAGATCAGCAGAATTGGAAGCGGTTGGTAGAGATTTAGACAAAGTTTCTAAATTTGCAGATATGACTTTTCCTAGGATGAAGTATGATGAAGCTATAGAAATTCTACAATCAAAAGGAGTAGACGTTGAGTGGGGCCAAGATTTAGATTACTCAAAAGAAAAAATCCTAACTCAAGATTTTGAGGTGCCCAATTTCCTAACTCATTATCCCAAAATAGCAAAACCATTCTATCATAGAGCAGATCCTGATGATGACAAATATGTTCTTTGTCACGATCTATTAGCTCCTGAAGGATATGGCGAAATCATTGGTGGCGGAGAGAGAACTTGGACGGAAAAAGAAATTCTAGAACGGATTGATGAAGAAGGAACACCAAGAGATGCCTATGAATTTTATATAGATATTAGAAGATATGGTGGAGTTCCTCATGGCGGCTTTGGTCTAGGAGTTGACAGAGTATGTGCATGGCTTTCGGGTGCAGACCATATCAGAGAAGTAATCCCATTTCCCAGAGATAGTAGACGTGTAACGCCATAAATAACACGGGTTCTTAACCTATTACTAATCCCTGAGTACATGGAAGGAGTGGAAACTAAACCTCTTTTCTCATTAGTCGGTCTGTCTGCCATTACTGCAAGTATGTGTTGCCTTCCATCTGTGATATGGGTTCTTTTTGCAGGTTCATCCGCAATAGTTGCAGCGGATTCTCTTTCTAACAATCTATACTATTCCTGGGTCAGATTTGCACTATATGGGATATCAGGATTGATGGTAACCATTGGCTTAATTATCTATTTCAGAAATAGGGGAATATGCTCAATTGAAGATGCAAAAAAGAATAGCAACAAGATAGTAAATATTAGTTTAGCAGTATTCACAGCTTCCATAATTGTCTATTTAATTTGGAATTTTGTCATTCTAGAAATCGTAGGAATCGCAATAGGACTTCCGTGGGAAGATTCAGCATTCTGGAACAGTTAAATTACGAATACTCTTACGGTAATGCTCTTTCGGATAATCATGAAAGAGTGGGCGAAAATAAATCTTTCAAATCCTACAGATGAGCATAAGATGTTGCGACAGATGATTAGAGACTTTGTAGAATCGGAAATTGAACCTCAAGCTCAGGAATTCGACAGAGATGAGAAATTTAATATTGATTTGTTTAGGAAATTAGGTGATAATGGACTACTTGGAATAACAGTTCCAGAAAAATACGGTGGATCGGAGATGGATTCAACCTCAGTAGCTATAGTCAATGAAGAATTGAGCTATTCAGATCCCGGTTTCTGTTTGGCATATCTAGCACATGCACAATTAATGGTTAACAACCTCGCTTTCAATGGTAATGAAGAACAGAAATCTCGAATCCTTCCTAAGGTCTGCAGCGGAGAATGGATAGGATGTATGGCTATGAGTGAGCCGGATTATGGGACAGACGTTCTAGGAATGAAAACTTCTGCGAAAAAAAATTCTGATGGTAATTGGGTAATTAATGGCAGGAAAATGTGGATTACTAACGGCTCAATAGATGAATCGGGAACTCCTGCCGATATTTGTTGGCTTTATGCTAGAACAGGAACTGATGAAAAAGGTAGAGCTGAAATTTCTACTTTCATTGTTGAACGTGGAATGGATGGTTTTTATGTTGGCCAGAATATAGAAGATAAGTTAGGCATGAGAGCATCAAAGACTGCAGAACTTGTTTTTGATAACTGCGTGGTCCCAGCCGAAAATTTAGTAGGTTCAGTCGGAGAATCAATGATTCATATGATGAGGAATTTAGAAATTGAAAGAATTGGTCTAGCTGCAATGAGTTTGGGGATAGCACGCAGGAGCCTACATGAAATGAATAGATATGCCACAGAAAGAGAGGCTTTCGGGAAAAAAATTAGAGATTTCGGACAAATTCAAAGACATATTGCTGAATCATGGGCAGAATATAGAGCTATGAAGTCATATGTGTACGAGACTGCAAGAAATACTAATCTATCTGAATCAGGAAATAGACTGGATACAGATGGCGTTAAGTTATTTGCTACCACTTCTGCTAAAAATATAGCAGACAGGGCAATACAAGTAATGGGTGGGTATGGATATGTTGGAGAATATGTAGTTGAAAGGTTATGGAGGGATGCTAAATTATTAGAAATTGGAGGTGGAACTCTCGAAAGCCATCAAAAGAATATCACAAAAGATTTGAGACATAATCCTGAAAGCATACAAGAATAAACCATTACAGATTTGTAAAAGTGGTAGTCCCGCCCGGATTCGAACCAGGGTCCCCGGGACCAAAACCCGAGATGATGGACCACTACACTACGGGACTTCGTATTAACGAAAACCTTGATGCCTTTTTACTTGACGGGAGATGATGGTGAAAATCCTTCTATGCGAAAACTAATTTCATACCATCTCTTGGGAGTATCATGGAAATTAGTTCTGTAGGAGTTTTAGGATCAGGTCAAATGGGAAATGGTATTGCACAAGTAGTGGCAAGTAGCGATATAAAAGTAACTTTGTTAGATCTTAATACAGAATTCCTAGAAAGAGGATTATTAAGTATAAAAAATTCCTTGAACAAACTAGCTTCTAAACAAAAAATTAGTGAGCAAGAAGTAAAGGCCACCTTGTCTAATATTTCAATATCGACAGAATTTTCATCTATTTCAGGATGTGATTTGGTTATTGAAGCGATACCAGAGATACCAGAATTAAAATTCAAAACGTTTTCTGAATTAGATGAAATTTGTAAGGATAAAACAATACTTGCCACCAATACTTCTAGTATTTCCATTAATGAGATTGCAAAATGTACAAGTAGACCAGATAGAGTAATTGGGATGCATTTCATGAATCCTGTTCCAATTATGAAATTAGTAGAAATAATTAATGGAAATTCTACATCTTCCGAAGTTTCAGAGGCAATAGTTTCTTTGACCGAAAAACTTGGAAAAATTCCTCTATCCTGTAACGATTCTCCTGGTTTTGTTAGTAATAGGATTTTGTGTCCTATGATTAATGAAGCAATTTTTACACTCCAGGAAGGTGTTGCGGATCCCGAAGCAATAGATGGCATAATGAAATTGGGAATGAATCACCCCATAGGCCCATTAGCATTAGCGGACTTGATAGGTTTGGATACAATACTAAATATCATGAGAGTACTACATGAAGGATTCAATGATGATAAATATCTGCCAGCTAATTTACTCGTAGAAATGGTAAATGAGAATAAATTAGGTAGAAAAACAGGTATCGGATTTTATAAATACTAGAGATAGGTAGTACGTAGAGTAATAAACTCTAACATACTGGTGATATTGAGGAAGTACATGACAAATTACACTCAAGCAACTTTTTTAGTAGCGATTTTAGTTACTTCATGCGTTTCATTCTCTGTACAAGCCAATGTTAGTACACCAGATGCTTATGAAGATGATGATACCTTAGCTACAGCAACTTGGCAAAATGCTACAATCAATCAAAATGGAGTAAATATGACTTCATGGTCAGACCTTACCATTGATAGTTCGTATGATGATGATTATTTCTGTTTTTGGATATCCGAAACTGCCGATTTTTGGTTTAATATTACCTTTTCTCACAGTATTGGGGACTTAGATGTATATCTATATGACATAAATGGGAATTATGTAGATAGTTCTGGTTCAGTATCCAATTCTGAGTCAGTTTCCGAGAGTGTATCTACTTCAGCCTCTTATTGTGCTAGAGTTTATGGTTACAATGGGGCTACTAACTACTACAATGCTACATTAGAAGTTTTAGATGTCGTCTTAGGTGCACAGAATGATGCTGGTTCGGGTCAAGATGCAGGTAATATTCCTGAAGATGCCATAAATCTAAACAGTACAAACCAGACAATTAACGGTTGGCTTCACCATAATTATGATGAAGATGATTATTACAATATTTCAATTCCAGCTGGCCATGGATTGGCAGTCTCTGGCAATTTTCCTTCCGGAAATTATGATTATCTGTATATATATGATAACTCATTGAATACAGTAGATTATGACTATTCAGCTCCATGGACAGACGTAAGTACAAATGGTACTAACATGAGTGGTCAATATGTTTTCATCAGAGTTTATACTCCCTACTATTACAACACAATCGGGAATTATGACTTAACAATTACACTTTTCAGCACAGCGGGCCAACCTGGATCTATTCAAGATGATGGAAGAAAAGGAGTTGATGCCGGAGGTTCTATTTCTTCAGCTCTAGACATATCAGGGCCTGTTACAGATTTTACTACAACTGGTTGGATAGATTATACCTGGGATAGAGATGATTATTATTCGATTTATGTACCTGAAAATAGAACTATTTGGAGTTCATTAGAATGGTCAGGAAATTCATATTTGTATTTCTACTTGTACTCGCCCAGCGGGAATATAATTGATTCCGACTACTACTACAATCCTGCTAGTGTAACAGCTAATTCTACTTTAGTAAGCGGTTCTACGATATTCTTTAGAATATATGCTGCCTCTAGCAGTGCAACGAATTTGACCTACACTTTAACATTTAATTTTTCTGACATTTCTTCTTCTCCCGCATTAACTCAAAATGATGCAAATTCTGGTAGTGATGCCGGTAATGGCTTTGATGAGGCTCACTCCTTGTCAGGTAATGGATCTTACATAGGCTGGGTTTCCGACGGTAATTCAGGCACTTCCGAAATTTCTGACTCTAGAGACTATTACTCTGTATATGTTCCACCCGGATTTGGCATCCAATCATCTCTTTATATGAACAATTCATCCAATAATTTTGATTTGTATCTTTATGACTCTAATCAGAATTCCATAGATGATACATACTATTCATCCGAAAATCCTGAATTTGTACAAAGTGGCGCTACCAATGTTAGTAATTCTACAGTATATGTTATGGTAACTACTGGTTTTTACAATTGGATAAATGGGGGAGAAGGAAATTATTCCCTAGAAATTATATTCATTAATATATCTCAAATAGCTGCCTTGAATCAGAATGATGCACTGAGTGGTGGAGATGCCGGAGATTCTCTTAGTTCTGCCACTCGAATTTCAACTAATGCATCCCTTTCTTATTGGGAAGGGTATCTAGATGAAGATACAGATAACTATGATTACTATGTAATATATGTTCCCGAGGATCATGGAATATATATAGAAATGATGTTTTATGCGAATAACTTTGATTTAGAATTATATGATGACAGTTATAGCAGTATTTCTTATTCTACTAACAATATTCCGGAGTTTGTAAGCGCAAATAATACATACGTTGGTGATGAAGACGTATATATTGAAGCTTATACATACTATTGGAACGGTGGATCCGGACTATACAATTTATCAATTTGGATATTCACTCTTGATACGGATGGCGATGGATTTTATGATGAACAGGAAATTATTTGTGGATCAGATCCTAGTGACAATCTGAGTATTCCATCAGATTTTGATGCAGATGGAATATGCGACGCATTAGATGAAGATGATGATGGCGATGGAGTGGCCGATGAAAATGACTCATTCCCAAATGATCCAAATGAAACTCAAGACTTAGATGGAGATAACATAGGAGATAACTCCGATGAAGATGATGATGGCGATGGATGGTTAGATACAGATGAAGTCGAGTGTAATACCGACTCTCTAGATGAAAATTCAACACCTCTGGACACAGACTCAGATAATATTTGTGATGTCCTAGATGAAGATGATGACAATGATGGCGTAATCGATACAGAAGATGATTTTCCAAAGGATGAAAATGAGACTAAAGATACAGATGGCGATAATATCGGAGACAACAATGATTTAGATGATGATGGCGATTCATTCAATGATAATTTAGAAATAGATTGCTCTTCCGATCCACTAGATTCATCGTCTATTCCATTAGATACTGATTCAGACGGAGTTTGCGATAATTTAGATGACGATGATGATGGAGATGGAATTACTGATTCATTAGACTCATCACCTTTGGACTCAACAGAAACTGAGGATACAGATGGCGATGGAATCGGCGATAATGCAGATATGGATGATGATAATGATGGATATAATGATGATATAGATATATTTCCTAAGAATAATCAAGAATGGTCAGATTTCGATCAGGATAATATTGGAGATAATGCAGATATAGACGATGATAATGATGGGTGGAGCGATATTGATGAGGTTTCTTGCTCGTCAAATCAATTTTCTGCAGACCAAATTCCAAGCGATTTTGATGGAGATTTTGTTTGCGATATTACCGATGAAGACGATGATGATGACGGCTATTTAGATGAGGTTGATATGTTCCCTCTAAATTCAAATGAATGGATGGATTTAGATCTTGATAATATTGGAGATAATTCTGATGAAGATGATGATGGAGATGGATGGGATGATTTAATCGAGCCAAATTGTGGTTCGGATCCAAGAAATTCTTCTTCAATACCTGAAGATTTTGACAAAGACAAAATATGCGATTTGATAGATGAAGATGATGATGATGATGGAATTATTGATTATGATGTCGGTGGTTCAGATATGTTCAAATTCGATAATTCAGAATCTACAGATAATGATTTGGATGGAATAGGTGATGTGAAAGATTCGGATGATGATAACGATGATTGGCCCGATCCGACTGAACTAATATGTGAAACCTCTCCATTTGATTCTTCAGATATACCATTAGACTTTGATATGGATGGTACATGTGATTTGATCGATCCTGATGATGATAATGATGGCGTTATCGACGCTTTAGATGCATTTGCCAACGATCCTAATGAGTGGGAAGATAGAAATAATGATGGAAAGGGCGATATTAGTAATCCTTTGACAGTAATGGACCATATTAAACTCAATCCTGGAATTTCAGTTGTAGGTGCTGGAATAATGCTAGGTTTGATTTCCGGTATGGTATCATATATGTCTGGAAATAGAAAGAAAAATAATCGTGAAAAATTAGTACAGAATATCGCGGAAGAGACTTGGGACTTCGAAAATAATTAATTTAAATAAAATATAGTGTATTTTTGAAACTTCGTGTATTTTTTTTACCTTTTTTCAACACAGATTTGTTTCTTGTCAATTTCCGTTTTACATAAAATATATGATAATTTTTTCCATTATCAGAAATATATTTCCTGATTTAAGAAATATTTAACTTAAATTTGATGTTTTGTGTAAATTAAGGTGAAATGAGCATTTTGAGAGATGTTTATAGCCAATACAAGTCCTCATCCACGTTAAGTGACGCCTATGAATGAAAATGTAAACCGCTCAATAAGCCTAACAATGTTGATGATAGTTTCATTTTGCTTGCCTATGCTCGGTGCTTTGGATGCACCAGCAGCGCTTGCAGATGATAAATCAAGAGATAATGTACCATCGCCATGCCTTGGTGCTGATGCTTGCCGAGGGGTCGATGCCGGAGTCGTATATGATGATGCCATTGATCTCACGGAAGATTTCTCATTTGGATATACAAATGAGACTATCTCGTATACAGGAGAAATGAATGCCACAGGATACTCTTCCACTGCAGATACTAATAATGATATGTATATCATTGATATGGAACCTGGATTTGGAATGACTGTAAATATTAGTTGGAATGGAACTGGTTCAACATATGATTCTAGGGCGTATATAGTAGCAGTCGGTTATGCTGATGAAGTTGCATCCTACTCTAGTGGAACATTTGCATATGACTACGATTACAGTAATGGAATTAATTTTGTTTCTGTATCTACATACGATGGCCAATCTCCATTGAGCTCATCTGGAAATAATTATGTTGACTTCCCAATAGATGTAATGGGTGATGAACTTGCAATCTGGGTTTGGTGCTACTATTGTGGGACTTCATACTCAAGTAATTTGAATTATACAATGAATGTAACAACATGGTATGGAGATGGTGGAACTCCAGGAGATCAAATGCCTGAAACCTTAGACTTACTCCTAGATATGCCAGACGTTCCTTTCAGTTGGAGCTATCAAGAAGGTACATTCGAACTCGATGGTTCAACAACAGCACAAGTATTCGTAACTTACTGCGATACATGGTGCGATCCTGAGACAAGAATAGATATCACAAAACCCGATGGAACTGTAGACATATGGGACCCTCTGCCTGACTTCTTCACCGGTTTAATTGCAAACTACACCGACGCTGGCGTCTATACAGTCGAAAAGTTTGATGGATATGGAGACGGTGGCATGGGCCTCGAAGTCCAAGTTAATTTGGGTAATTTCAGCGGATTAATGACCGTTTCAGATACTGACATGGAAGATGGGGTATCAGGAATAGTCGGACAATCTGATGAAACAGACATATATGCGATTGTAATTCCTGAGAATTACAAATTCAACTTAACCTTAGAATGGGATGATTATACAACTGATCTTGATTTAATCCTATATACCGCATATGATGAGGTGAACGGACCAAGTGGATTCTTTGATTTCTCATATAGCAGTTTCCCAGAATTTATACAACTAGGGCAGACAGAATCAAAAACAATGATTTTTGCAGAAGTTGAATATTATTCAGGAAGCTCTAGTTATGCTGGATATACTCTAACTCTTGCAGCTGAACCTGGCTCACCGCCACCTTGCTATAACCAAGATGATGGATCAGCTGTTGGACAGGGAGAATACACTGGTTCTGGCTCAGATGCTTCATCAGATACTAGTACTTCTGGAATAATAGGTAATGACGAAGTAATCAATACTACTGGAATGGATCAATGGACTGGAATGTTATGTAATCAACAAGATCCTGTAGATTGGTTCACTTACACCGTTCCAGAGGGAATGGGTGCTTGGTTTATCCTAGATTGGGATGAAGGAGAACCTGATCCTGCATTTAATGACACTGAAGAAATCAGTGCAGATTTAGATCTAGCTGTTTATATGGACTCTGGATCCTCTTACCTATCTACTGTAGGAACTTCTCCTTGGGAAAATCCTATTCCAGCAATTGTAACTACAAATGAGTCTTGGACATATAGAAATAATGTCCTAGATGAAACTGATGTATATCTCAGAGTAGACACAGATGGAATAACTGAAGATTACGAATTAAATTATACAATTTCTGTTATAATGTATGATCAGACAACAACTCCTTACAGTGCTACTGATCAAAATGATGCTGGAATTGGCGATGATGCATCAGATAGTACTTCTTCATGGGCCGGTGGGCCAACGGTAATTCCCGATGTCAATCAGACATTCACCGGATACGTTCATGATTATGCTGATACATACGACTACTACCAGATATTTGTTCCAGATAATTATGCCCTCGGAGTAAATCTAACATTCGAGACAGAAAATAACTTCGAGTTAGCTATAGGAGTACCATCCACATGGGGTGGATTTAGCACAATTTGTAGTGATATAGGAAAATATGAATTTGATGGCCACAGAGAATGTTATGCTGATTATGAAGACAATAATCAAGATGTTTGGATTAGGGTCTATGCAGAAAGAGGTGGATCTGATTACGAATTGGATATTGATATGATTTGGCCAGGTACAGGCCCTGCAGATTTCCAGAACGACTGTGATACAGGAGTAGATGCATACTATCATTCATACTCTGATTTCGATGAAGCAACATGGCTAGGTGGAAATCCATTGCATATGATGAACGGAGATCCAGACAATTATACTGGTCCTTATGAAGGCGGAGCCTGCTCAGCATGGATGGACATACAGTGGGATAACTTAGACAGTTATCACATAACTGTTCCACATAATAGCTCACTACAGGTCGATCTTGATTTCAACCCTAACGGCGATAGAGATCCATTCCAAAACTGGGTATCGTTAGTATACTGTACTCCACAACATTTGACATGTACGCCAACAGGTGGAATATACCAGTACACAACAATGGATTCTTACAGTGGAACTGATCAACAGGTTTCTCTAAACTCAGAATTCTGGCCAGTAAGTAACATGTTCAATGCTAGTGGAGATATTAATGGAGTAGAAGATACTTATGGATGGGCAATGCTCAGAATTCAAACAAATGGATATAATGTTGATTATGAAATCAATGTTTCTTATGGTGAGTATGATGG
Source organism: Euryarchaeota archaeon UBA36 (assembly GCA_002496485.1). Taxonomy (GTDB): domain Archaea; phylum Thermoplasmatota; class Poseidoniia; order Poseidoniales; family Thalassarchaeaceae; genus UBA36. The sequence continues at coordinate 11,421 of DAJW01000017.1, read as the reverse complement.
AGCATCAGTCAACTTCGTAGAAAATGATGCTAATTCAGGAATGGATGCAGGATCTTCATTTACTACTGCAGTATATGTAAATGATTATTTAAATCAGTCTCAAGCGGATTTATTAGCCAATAATAGTACATTACAATGGAATGGATGGAGCATATCTTTTGCAGATGACTCAGATTACTATACTTTCGAGGTACCTGCAAATCATGTAGCTAATATTTCAATTAGCCCTGGATATGCAGTAACTGGATCAACTCCAGTCTGGCTACAATTGAATATGTGGGATGAAAACCAAAATTCATTGTGTTGCTCAACATTCTTTGAGAATCCAACTACTTATGATATGTCCTTTAGTGAAGCACAACCAACACCATGGAACATGACTATTGATGTCAATCAAGGACAAACAGCAGTAATTTCAGATACTGTAGGTACAAATTACACGGTAACTGTATTCTTCTACTCACTTGATTCAGACGGAGATGGATGGATGGACTCAATCGAAAATCAGTGTGGACCCGATTTAGATGGTGATGGAATTCCTGATGGAACTGATCCAAACAATGCAAGCGATTCGCCAAATGATTTCGATGGAGATGGAATTTGCGATGCTCTTGATGATGATATTGATGGAGATGGATTAGATAACGATTTGGACGATGTTGATTTCGATTCTAACACAAGTGCTTCAGATACAGATGGGGATGGCATAGTCGATATTGACGATCTAGATGACGATAACGATGGATGGGATGATCTATACGAATATATCTGCGTTTACGAAATCGGCGGAGCTCCTGCATATGCAGGTCTACAAGATAATATTATGCCATATGACTATGATAATGATGGACTTTGTGATATCGATGCCGCTATGTCATGGACTAACGACTCTACAGGAGATGGAAACGGAGACCTTACTGTTGAAGAATGGATTATGATGCACGGACAAACTGAAGCTTACACAGTTACTTCCAAACTTGACTACAATCCAGCAGCAATATATGGATACTTAGATATGGATGCTGATAACGATGGAATAGAAGACGAGAACGACGCTTTCCGCTTTGATGAATGTGCATCCATTGATACAGATGGAGATGGAATGCCTGATGAAATTCATACAGGGCATACACTACTCATCGAGGTAGTAATAGAAAATGCAACTCATTCTGTTTGTTCTGATGCTTATACCCCATCTGGACTTGAAGTTGATATGGACGATGATGATGATACTTACAGCGACGAATATGAGATGGACTGCCTCAGTGATCATCTTGATGTAATGGATATTCCAGTAGATAGTACATTACCATCTGGGGACGGAGTCTGCGATGAATTGGATGAGGACGATGACAATGATGGCTACAATGACGATGTCGATGCTTTCAGCCTAGATCCAAATGAATGGTCTGACTACGATATGGACGGATATGGTGACAATACGGACATGGATGACGACAATGACGGATATTGGGATTCATGTGAACCAGCTGACTGGTTAACAGCTCAACTCGTGGAAACTATAGAAGGATTGAACAGTTTCAATAATACAAGTGATGGGTTACCTGCTTCATGCCCATTAGCAACTGATTTGTTCCCTCTTGACTCTAACGAATGGATTGATTCGGATGGAGATGGAATAGGGAATAACGCAGACGAAGATGACGATGGAGATGGTTTCGATGATTTTGAAGAGTTACAATGTGATTCAGATTCAATGGATGATAATTCGATTCCCATAGATACTGATTCTGATGAAGTATGTGATTTTGTAGATAATGATGATGATGGAGATGGATTTAACGACATAACAGAAATTGAATGTAATACTGATTCACTCAATGATAAGTCATTTCCAGTCGATTTTGATGGAGATGGAATTTGTGACTACATAGATCTGGATGATGATGGAGATGGATTGTCGGATGAGAATGAAACTTCAATTCATGATACTAATCCTTTAGACGGAGATTCCGATGATGATGGGTTGAATGACTATGAAGAGGTAATTATTTACGAAACTAATGCAAAAAATAATGATACTGATGGAGATTCATTGGATGACAATGAAGAAGTAAATATTCATGGAACAAATCCTTTGATGATAGATTCAGATTTAGATGGATTAACTGACGGTGATGAAATACAGATTTGGAATTCTAATCCATTAATTTATGACGCTGATAACGATTCAGACTCGTCATATCATTTTGAAGATTGCAATGATGAAGATCAAAATATTTATCCTGGAAATGAAGAGTTATTGAATAATATTGATGATAATTGTGATAATCTTGTAGACGAAGGTTACAATGATACAGATTCAGATTCTGATGGACTTGTGGATTGGAGTGAATATCATATTTATGGGACTAATATATTAGATGGAGATTCAGATGGTGATGGCATTTCTGATTTAGTTGAGATAGATGTAACGAACTCTGATCCTTTATCCTTTGATGAAGATGAAGATGAAGATGGATTTTATTGGTTTGAGGATTGTGATGACTTTAATGACAATAGAAATCCGGGATTATTGGAGATTCTTGATGATACAGATAATGACTGTGATGAAGATGTAGATGAAGATTTTACATCCATTGATTCAGACTCTGATGGGTTGACTGATTACGATGAATATCATTTTTATTTCACTAATCCAAATATTGGAGATACAGATGGAGATAGTCTCCCCGATGGTTATGAAGTAAATATTTTGAATTCTAATCCAATTTTTACTGATCAAGACAAAGATGCAGATGGAAAATTTGAATTTGAGGACTGTGATGATAATGACTTTGATGTATCTCCAGGAACGCCAGAAAAATTAGATGGTAAAGATAATGACTGTGATGAAGAAATTGATGAAGATTATAAAATCATAGATTCTGATGGCGATTTAATTTTGGATTATGATGAATATCATAACTATTCAACAAGTGCATTACTATTCGATTCTGATCAAGATGGTTTAGATGATGGAACTGAAATTCTAATAAAAAATTCGGATCCGCTGAAATTTGATTATGACAGAGACAAAGACGGATTCTTTGAATTTGAGGACTGTGATGATAGGTCGCCGTCAGTTAATCCCGATTCGAATGAAATCTGGAATGGTATTGACGACGATTGTAATCAAATGATAGATGAGGAGATTAATAGAAGATTAGTAATTTTTACAAATCCACAACTGGAAACAGAAAATTCATCTGGGATTGTTTGGGACCTTACTAATGATTCATTGATTTTTGAAATTAGTGGCTTGCCAAGCCAATTAGATTTAGATATTTCATGGAATATTTTAGGATTTGACTTAGACAATTATGTTAGTAATAATGGTAAAAGACTATTCTTACCCTCAATTGAATGTATGAATCCCGTAAATGATTTGGAAATCCAAATTTGTGATGAGGGGGAAATGATTCAAAAACTTACAGTAGTTATTGATGATTCTGTTGAGGAGATTGAGATTTTCTGGAGCTTACAAATAGATATATGGATTGAGCCTATGCCCTCTTCAGAAAATTTATTTGATAGTATCACCGGAATTAGTGGTATAGTTTCGGTAGTAATATCCTCTCTGATTCTAATTATTGCTACCATACTGGTTAGATCTAAAATAAGTCACAAAAGAAAATTGGAAGATGCTTTAGAGGCTTATGGGATTATTCCAGAAAGATTAGCAGTAAGCCCTGAGGCGAGAGGTTTGGATTTACCATCTGCCCCAGAGATAGTTAAAATTCCAGATGAAAGGATTTGAAAATCTAGCTAATTTTCTTCTTCAGGTTGTTTTTCATCTGAGCCCCACTCTGCATCTGGGTTTCCCCCAGACCATTCACCAATTACTGAAATATCTTCAATTTCATCATCATCTCTCCATGGTGGATCTCCATCTGAACCACTAATGATCAAGCAACCTTCTTCATCGAGTCTAGTTTTTAATGTCGAAATTCCTCTAGTAACTGGTAAAAGATGTCCTATAGGAGATCCAGCATGTACAAAGGGATGTGTAGCAGTACTAATCAGTAATCCAGTAATGGGAGATTTGACATCGTGATTTTCTCCGGGTACTTCCGGATCCGTGATTGAGGCGACAATCTCATCTTCTTCTACAAAACTACCTGCTGGAGTTAAAACATCGATTAAACCACTTTGATTGGAACGAATCCAAACGGATCCGGAAGCTAGAATTCTGAAACGGGGCTTACTAGGATATCCGGGAATCATTCTAAGGCTGCGCAATAAATTCAGAATCCCAAATATTGCAATTTGAACTGACTCAGGGTCTGCTTCATCTGGCCCTCCACCTTCAAAAGCTATTGCAGCAATATCATTATCATTAGATACTCTTCTAAGAGATCCCCTAGGGCCTTTACTATCTAGAATTGTCTCTATTCCGAAAGCTCTTGCTATCTTGTTAGTAGATGGATGTGCGAGATTTGCCCTAATTTGAGGGATATTTGTCCTTCCTTTACCTGCAGTATGTAAGTCGACAATATAGTCACTTCCAGAAATAATTTGAGACCAAATCGTCTTGGCAACCCTTGATGTAGTATTACTTTCTGAATTTCCTGGAAAATACCTGTTTAAATCCCTGCCATCAGGAAAATATCTGCTTCTTCTTCTGTACCCAGGGAGATTAGTGATTGGAATAATTCTGATTGTTCCTGCTAAAGAGTTTGGATCAATTGCCTTATCCTCTCCTAAAAAATTATTTCCTAATAAGTAAGTTAGTGATAAAGGGCCTACAAGTTCATCGCCATGTACAGCTCCAATTAGCGTTACCGTTGGGCCTGGTCTGTGACCATGAATGACACTAACCGGAATTGGCCACGATTCTCCTATTTCCACATCTAAAAGCTCACACTCAAGATGGCGAATAGTTCCAGGAGATATTCTTTTTCGTAAAAAAACATGATTTTTTGGTCCCGAGTTTCGAGTCCATCTCTTGGGAGTTGATTCTTGGTCTTCTAGAGCCTTTTCAATCTCCATCCTCCTTTTCTTTGGAATTTGATTTGCAATCTTAATTGGTGTGAATCTTCTTTTTTTACTACGAGGTAATGGTTTGTCTGATTGAAGTTTTTCTTGACTAGATTTGTCAATTGAATCGCCGTCGGACACTATACTGCGGAAGTAATACTCAAATTAATAGCATATGCTCGAGATTATTGGATATATTTCAAAAAATAATGCCTTTCTTACTTGAATATGAGAGTTGCGGAAGAAAAATCTGTCCAAGAAATTCATGCATCAAATAGTATCTGCTATGGATGTGGGCCTGCGAATAAAGATGGTTTGCAAATTAAATCATTCAGGATTGAGAATGGTTTGAAGATGGAGTTTTTACCATCAGAAGAACACCAAGCGTTTCCAGGAATGATAAATGGCGGAATAATAGGTACTCTTCTGGATTGTCATGGAAATTGGACAGCTGCAATGGCGCTAATGGATAAAGAGGAGATGAATAGCCCCCCATGTACAGTAACTGCATCATATTCTGTAAAACTCAAGCGTCCAACTCCTTTAGGGGAAGTTTTGATCATTACTAGTGAGATTGGGGGAATTGAAAATAATACTGTTGAAGTTAATTTGAAGCTTGAGGCAGCGGGGAATATATGTGCAACTGGTAAAGGATTATTTGTAGCAGTCAAAGAAGGGCATCCAGCTTTTCACAGATGGAGCTAGTATTTTCGGTATCCTTTAGAACTTCCTAATATAGTGTAACATATAGAAGAGTTTGAGGAGGTTGAATTTTGCATATTGATGAGCTTGAAATAGATTCTAGAATTAAAAAATTTCTGAGCAATACTTGGAATATTGAAAAACTGTTCCCACCACAATCTGAGTCATTACCGCTTTCACTGGTTGGAAAAAATGTTCTACTGTCAATACCTACTGCTAGTGGTAAATCTCTGGTTGCATACTTAACTCTAGTTCATAGAATAGGTAGTAAAAGTAATTCTCGAAAAGGAATATATATCGTACCACTCAAAGCATTGGCAACTGAGAAATTCAAGGAATTAAAGGAATTGGCTTCATGTATGGGACTTAAGGTTGGAATTGCCATAGGCGATAGAAATGAATCCGCAGATATTGTCGACGTTGATATTTTAGTATGTACAAGTGAAAAGTTGGATTCAATGATAAGACTGAAGCCGGAAATTGTAGAAGAAATTGGGGTAATTGTCGCCGATGAATTTCATCTTTTGCATGATCCAACCAGGGGGCCAACACTGGAAATAATATTATCAAAAATTTTTCATCAAGAAAAAGAGGTCCAAATCTTAGCACTTTCTGCGACTGTAGGAAATTCCAAAGAGTTGGCAAGTTGGTTGGATGCAAAATTAATTCAATCTAAATGGAGGCCAGTTACTCTATATTCCGGGACATTAACTGGTTTGAGAGTTACATTTCATACTTCAGAGGATAAATTTGAACTTGAAGAAAGAAAACTACCTGAATCTACAAAACTAATCGGTGGAGTACAAAAGAATATTCAAGCTGTTCTCCAATATAACGTGAAAAGGGATAGGAAATTAATGATTTTTGTTTCTTCTAGATCATCAGCCCAAAAGGAAGCTAGAGAATTATCTAAGTATGTAAGAAATAATTTAGAGTCTGATAATTACAATATTAAGTCAGAATTAGTAGAAAACTGGGAAAAAATGGCGAACTTGGTATCGGATAGTGAAGATGACTCAGCGATGAGTAAGATGTTGTCGGAATCTATTCGTGGTGGAATCGCATTTCATCATGCTGGCTTAACCTCAAAGCAGAGAGAGATAGTAGAAAATGGGTTTAGAGATGGAAACTTACTTTGTGTAGTTGCAACACCAACTTTAGCACAAGGAGTTAACCTTCCTGCTAGTATGGTTCTAATTAGAGATTCAAAAAGATGGAGTACTATAGCATCGAGAATGATTCCAATATCCATAATGGAAATTAGACAAATGATGGGTAGAGCGGGTAGGCCAAAATTTTCAGAATTTGGAGAAGCGGTGATTTTATCTAAAAATAAAGATGATGAAAAAAAAATAGTTGAAAGATATTTACTAGGGGAGCCAGAAAATGTATTTTCTAAATTAGCAAACGTTAATTCGATTAATGTTGAAGAAGATGGAGCACTTCTTTCGCATCTACTATCATTAATTTCTAGTGGCGGGATAGAGGATAGATATTCTATTTCTAGATTCTTTAGTAAGACGTTTTTATCAACACAAATGGATTCTGAAGACTTGGAGAATAGGATTGATGGAGTAATAAATTGGTTAGTTGAAAATGGGATGATAAATAGAGATGGAGAATCTTCAGAAGTGGCTAAAAAAATTAATGCATCTAGAGTATTAGAAAATTTAGATGATAAGTGGAATGATGAAGCGCCAGACTGGAAAAATTCTGAATCAGAAATTATTGACATTCAATATTCAAAATTGAACAAAACCAATTTATCTCCCAGAAAGGGCCCTGCAATATTTGGATTTAGTAAAGCTAGTGATTTTGAACGGAAGGAGGAACTGGTTCCTGAATCACAAACTATGAGATATTCTTCGACTACTCTAGGCTCTAGAGTTTCAAGACTATATCTAAATCCTATTTCAGGAAAAATTCTCTATGACGGATTAAGAAGAGCAATTGATATAATTTCTGGGAAAGATGAAATTGGTCAAGTTTCGCCTATTAGTATACTTCATCTTGCAGCTTGTACACCAGATTTTCTATCAATTTGGCCTAAAAAGAAAGATTATGATATCATACTATCTGAGTTACACATTCACGAAAGGGAGTTGTTATCTCAAGCAGTAGATTTAGATGAAGAAAGCAGAATGAAGGCAGTACTGGTTGTAGAATCGTGGATTGAAGAAAAGAAGATGGCGGATATCGAAGAAGACTGGGGAGTTCAACCTGGTGATCTTCGCAGTAGGGTAGAATTGATGGAATGGTTATTATTTTCTATGATGAGGATACTTTATGAAGATGAAAAAATGAGAGATAGAAATGGCAATTCTCACAAAATTCTGTATGAATTAATTAATGAGCTTCATCAAAGAGTAAGATTTGGTTGTAAATCAGATATTCTATCTTTGGTTCGTGTTAAGGGAATTGGTAGAGTTAGAGCCAGAGAGTTAGAGAGAACATTGGGAATAATAAATGCTGATGACATAGTTGAATTAACTGAAAGAGATAAGCAAAAATTAGCAGATTTAAGGGGTTGGAGTACAAAACTAGTTGTGAAATTAATTAAGTCTGCAAAAAAAACTACCAAAAGAAGAAATTAAGGATATTATTAATTTCGGATGGTTTATGAGTGGTGGGTATAACCTTCCTTGGTTCCCAGCATGGGGAATTGAATTTGATACTCCAATAGGAAATTTACAGAAAATCATTTACAAATTTAATAAAATCAGGCCAAATAACAGATGGTTATTAGTTCGCTTTGATTCAGTAGCCAGTGAATTTCATCTGTGGTCAACTTGGATATCAGTCGTAACTAAAGAGATTAATGATGCAATGATAGCAAAGTCAGTGGATGTTGAATTTCAAAGATTACTGTCAGGAAATCGCCAAATTTCTAAAGCATTTGAGATTGTTGGTTTGAGTAAAGAAGATAGTTGTGCGTGGATAATTTCCATTCCAAAAATAAGTGAACAATTAAATCTTGAATTAAGCGTTATATCTAGAAATAGTTATTTGCACTTAGACGATATCTCTACAGAACTAATTCGAGGATTAGAAGCAAAACTACTACCGAAGAGGCCAATGCCTTCGATTAATGGACTTAAAAAAATGGGGATTGAAACGAAAAATCGGGATTTTTCATCCAAGGAAAAAGAAGAGTTATTGATTGGAGCAATGGTACTTACTGATATATAATCAGATAATAATAAGGCGTCAAACTGATAGCTGACAACCAACAGCGATGGTCAGATAGAATGGGAAAGTTTCACGGTTTTAGATTTTGTAATGTGTGTAAAGTTGCCTGTACTCCAGGAAATTTTCTAGATAACGAAGGAAAAAGATTCTGTACAGCCTGCTGGTTGGAAAAAGAAAATCCATCTCATCCAGAAATTAGAGAAATTAGAGAAAAAAATGATAATGCAGCTAAAGAATGGAAATGCGCCAAATGGACTAGGGAAGAAGGCCCACTCCCCTTAGGTCCAAAGTCACATAGAAACTGAGGTGATTCTATTAAAGAGCAATTTGTCCCTAATGAATTTGATGCTACAAAATGGGATGAAATAGAGCCATTAGTTGAGCAATTATTAGAGAGAAAATTGAATTGCGAAAATTGTATTGAAAGTCTAATTGCGGATGCTTCAGAACTTGCTGAACATATTTCTGAAGCTGGAGCATTACTATACATTGAAATGACGTGCAATACAGAAGATATAAACAAGAAAAATGCATTTTTGGAATTCACTACAAATGTCAGACCTAAACTTTCAGAATTTTCAGATAAATTAAATAGAAAAATAATTGAGCATCCAAAGCTAGATAATCTACCTGAAAGATATGATTTAATTATCAGATCAATTAGAACAGACATAGAAATTTTCCGAAAAGAAAATATTCCCTTATCCGTAAGACAAACGGAGCTGGTGACTGAGTCTCAAGCAATAAACGGTTCAATGACAGTGAAGTTTGATGGTAAGGAACGAACATTACCTGAAATGAATATTTATCTGGAGTCAAAAGATAGAGCTGAAAGAGCAGCAGCTTGGAAGAAAATATCAGACCGAAGAATGGATGACCATGAGAGACTTACAGAAATTTTTGAAGAATTGATTGAAATTAGACATAAGATGGCCATAAACGCTGGATTTGAGAATTACGTACAATATATGTTCAAGGCCATGCATCGATTTGATTATGGAATAGAGGATTGTATTGAGTTTCATAATTCAATTGAATCAACATGTATGCCGCTGGTTAAAGAAATTATTTCTGAAAGAAAGAAGGCATTCGGACTAGATCAATTAGCTCCATGGGATATTAATGAAAAAACTGGTAGTGGTCCAGATATTTTGGATAGAGGGCCATTAAAACCATTTAATGATGTAAAAGATATGGTAGATAAAATGGGAAAGATGTTCTATGAAATGTCATCAGACTTAGGTGATAAATTTCAAAGATTAGTTGAAATGGATTCTCTTGATTTGGAAACTCGTAAAGGTAAGGCTCCTGGTGGTTACCAATATTATTTAGAGAAAAGTAAAGTTCCATTTATTTTTATGAATTCATCGGGCCTTCAGAGAGATTTGGAGACAATGATTCACGAAGCTGGGCATGCTTTTCATTCATTATATTGTAGTGATTTAGAGCTAATTGAAGAGAGGAATTATCCAATTGAATTCGCAGAAGTAGCTTCGATGTCTATGGAGCTACTAACTCATAACGGTTGGAAGCATTTCTATAACGAAGATGATGCAGATCGAGCTAGAAAATCGCATCTAGAAGGGGTATTATTCCTCCTTCCTTGGATTTGTACAATAGATTCGTTTCAGCATTGGATTTACTCTAATCCAAACCACTCGAGGGAAGAAAGAATTGAAGTTTGGCTTTCAATTAGAGACAGATTTGGAATACAATTAGATTGGTCGGAAAATTCGGACTTTAGAGAAGTCTCATGGCAACAGCAGGGGCATTTGTATGGGGCTCCATTTTACTATATTGAGTATGGAATTGCACAACTTGGCTCACTACAGTTATGGAAAACTAACAGGATTGATTCAAACAAGGCATTAGATGATTACAGAAATTCAATGAAGTTAGGAAATACTAGATCTCTTCCAGAATTATTCGAAGCTGCAGACTTGGAATTAAGATTTGATGAGGGTCATGTGTCATCACTGATTGATACAATTGAAACTGCATTGTCGGAAAATTTTTGAGGTATTTGGACTCCGAGGGAATTCAATCTCTAAGTCCCTCGGAAGTCACAGTAAAGACCGCCTCGCCTTCCGGTAGATTCGGACTATCAACTAATCTAGCAATCCTTCGTCCACCCTTAGATTTCCTAAGATATAAGCGGAATGTGCTAGCATGGCCGACTATATGTCCACCTACTGCCCTAGTTGGATCTCCCCACATTGCATCGGGTTTTGATTGGACTTGGTTGGTGACTAGAACGATTGCATTCTGTATGTCTGCCAATTGTTTTAATTCTTTCATGTGTCTATTCAACTTCTGTTGCCTAGTTGCAAGCATCCCTCTTCCAATATATTCAGCTCTAAAATGACTTGTTAATGAGTCTACTATAATTAGCTTAACATCAAGATTTTTTGACATCTTCTTAATTTCGTCAACTAATAATATTTGATGTGCTGAATTATATGCACGTGCAACATGTATTCTATCTAAAACTCCTTGTGGTTTTAATCCAACTGCCTCGGCCATTTGAGCTATTCTTTCGGGCCTAAAAGT
>DAJW01000089.1 GCA_002496485.1 Euryarchaeota archaeon UBA36 | reverse complement strand
GTTGCGATTACTGCCAGTCACAACCCACCAGAATATAATGGATTTAAAATTTGTAAGGGCAAAATGCCACTTGGTGGTGAAGATCTACAAGAAATTAAGAAGACATTTGATTCTGGTAATTTCAGACAAGGTGAAGGGACTTACAATCTGGTAGATGATTATGAAGAGAATTATTTGAAAACAATTGTAGATAGTGTAGGAAAACCGAAAAGAGATATTAGAGTAGTATTAGATTGTGGAAATGCAGTTCCGGGACCTTTAGCAGTAAAATTATTTGAGATTCTAGGTGTAGATGTAATCCCAATATATTGCGAATGGGATAATTCATTTCCTAATCATCCACCAGATCCTACTAGACCTGAAAATATGCTCGATTTAGGTAGAGCTGTGTTAGAACATGGAGCAGAATTTGGAATAGGCATGGATGGAGATGGAGATAGATTAGGAGTAGTTGATCAAAATGGTAAGTTTATACATCCAGACAGATTGATGGGATTATTTGTTGAAGACGTCCTTAAAGACTTAGATGACGATTCTGAGGATGAAGAAAGGCTGATTTTTTATGACGTTAAATGTAGTATGGCTCTAGAGGAAGCAATTTTAGCTAATGGAGGGATTCCTAAAATGGTCAGAACTGGACATACTTTTATGAAATTAGAACTGAGGAATTACCCTAAATCTCCAATGGCCGGAGAAATGTCAGGTCATTTCTTCATGAACGATCATTGGGATGGATTTGATGATTCGATTTATAATGCCGCTAGACTGTTGGAATTAGTTGGAAGAGATCCATCTCCTGAACAAGGTGGACCAGAATTCTCAGATCGCTTTTCTTTTATGAAAAATTATCCTACAACTAATGAAGGGAAGGTTCCGCTTACTGGAGATAGGGATGAAACTATGAAATCAATTACTGAAGCATTCAAAGATATGGAAATGTCGACTGTTGATGGTATAAGAGTGAAATATGATAATGGTTGGTATCTTTGTAGAGCTAGTAATACTGAACCAATTCTTGTAATGAGGGCTGAAGGAAGAAGTCAAGAAAGTTTAGACGAAATATTGGCAGATATCGCCAATAGAATAGGAAATATAGTTGATATAGATGAACTAAGATAAAGGGAAAAGGGGGAAAAATTCTTTTCATGGATTTATTCCTATCTCAGCTAATCTTTGAGAGAAAATAGAATATGATTTCTTCAGTGCCTCAATTACTGGCATTCTTTCTCCTGATAGGAAACTCATTGTAGATCCGCCCCCGGTACTATTATGAGTCATGAATTTAGAAGCTCCTCTCTGGTTCACTAGGGCACTGGTATGTCCACCACCGATAATCGTAATTCCATCTGCTTCAGAACACATATTTAGGATCTCAATAGTACCAAATGCGAATTTGGGTAATTCAAAATATGATGCTGGGCCATTCCAAAGAATGCAACTAGCTTGCTTTATTATTGGCTTTAGGTCCATTAACGTTTGAATTCCAATATCGTAAATTGGAAACTCGGTAGGTAAGTCATCTAATGAAATTGGAATCCTTTTATCTTCTTCCTCAATAGCTAAATCCGAAGGAAGGAATAACAAATCCGAATGTTCAGATATTAAATTAGATGCATAATTCCAGGTATTTTCAAACTCATCACCTAGATTTTCACGAATGAAATTTTTGTTTACCTCTCCTATATCATGACCAGCAGCCCATAACATCATGTTTCCTGCAACTCCAACGAAGGCCACAGTATCGATAAATCCCTTCTTAATCAAATTTTTAGCTACTCTAAGTGAATCATCTGCTTTAGCTCCACCTAAAATGGAAAGATACGGCTGTGGAGGATTATGAAGTGCGATCCTAAGCCCATCAATTTCTTTCTCCATCAATAATCCGCAGACATTTGGGATTCTACTGGCAAACCCTGTTAGTGTGGGAGATCTCCGGTGCGATGCTGCAAATGCATCAGTAACATATACGTCAGCAATTTCTACCAAACTATCTATAATATTCGTATTTTCAGTGTCCTCATTCGATTTGTATTTTTTTCCATATTCTTCTTCATTCATTCTCACATTATCAAGAAAAAGTATCTCTCCATCTAATAAATTTTCAATTGATTGGATAGCAAATTCACCACAGATATCACTAACAAATTTTACTTCTCTACCAATAATTGATTGTAGTCTTTTGCTGTGAGATGACATATCTGTAAAATCTGATTTTCCTGGCCTAGATTGATGTCCCAAAATTACTAATTTTGTTTTTGATAATTTTTCAATAGTTGGGACTATTGCTCGTAGTCTTCCATCATCTAGTAATTCCCCTGAAGAAGGTTCTATTGGGGAATTAACATCCACTCTATATAACACTGTCAATCCATCTAGGTTGACATCACTAAGTGATAGGACGCCTTCCACGGCCTACGCACGAAGAGTTTACCTTTGGCCATTTTGGATACTCAACATATACAAATATTCCAAAAACCCCGTCATTGTCTGAAGTATGATGGATGTCAGCTGGGATACTA
>DAJW01000094.1 GCA_002496485.1 Euryarchaeota archaeon UBA36 | reverse complement strand
TATAACTTATTCCCATGGGCAGTTTTAGTAGAACACACTCTAGGTAATAGGAAAGCTAGTAATAATGAATTGATATTAATAACTAAGGCTTTACCTACAGATTGGTGGTCACATATTTCCGAAGAAATATTAATAAATATTTTAGACAATAATGGCCTTCAAGAACTAGAAAATTCCTATTGTTCATGGGCATCTTCAATTTTAAGACGGAAAGGAGAAATTTGTTCTACGCCAGGATTATCAGATACCATTCATCCAGGTGTCAGCAATAATTTACTAACTATTTTGGATAAATCATTGAAAGGAATTAATCCACTAAATAATGGCAATAATGGAATTAATTCACTCCTAGATTTAAAAGATTCTTTGATTTCTATAAAACAGGGAAAAGCACCATCATCAGGGTTAACTCACAGACTCATAGGGTGGCTAGCTCAACCAGTAGATTCATGGCCTGAATTTACAATATCAGAAATGTTAGATGGAGACAATTATGTTGCTAAGAGACTAATACTGCGTGAATCCGGCTATAATGAATCACTTAGTTAAATTACCGCTGGGTTCTTGAGCAATAATGTTCACCGAAATCTGCCCAAACGGCAACACCGTGCTGACGAACCCCCTCGCCGGAGGTATAGGATGATGTACGGCACCACGAATGGGTGACCACCTGTCGAAGACCAGTCTGACTCATTATGAGGATGATTTCTGGCGCAAATCAGGTGGCCGGAATACGTTAGGTCCCCTGAGGACGGAATAGGATGAATCAAGGGACTACCCCGTATTCCGACAGACGTCCCGGGGTGGGTCAGGTACCAGAGCAATGCAATGAAGTTTACCGTTACTTCCCGGGGCACAGAAAATTAATGACAACTATTTGGTGGTAAAATTGTTCGATTTAGGACTAATTGGTGGTACCTTTGATAGATTTCACAAAGGCCACATTTCTCTGATTAATCAATCACTGAGACACTGTAAAAGATTAGAAATTTGGATTACATCGGATACTATAGCTAATATCAAAGATCCTAGAATAAAATCTTGGAAAGAGCGCCATGAGGATATTTCAAGCTATATTAAAAATAACTACACATCAAAAATTATATTTGGGAAATTAGAAGACAGCTTTGGACCAGCCACCTCTCATGACTCAGCCGAGGTTATATTTTGTACAAAAGATAATATAAAAAACTGTGAGGACATAAATCTAAAGAGATTACAAAATTCATTACCAGAATTAAAAATTATTGAATTAGAATTAGAAAATGCATGGGACAAAAGACCGATTTCCAGCTCCAGGATAAGAAGGGGGGAAATAGATAGAAATGGAAATAGTTATCATCCAGGAGAAGTTATATATTCGCCAATATCAATCACAAAAAAAGCAGAAGGAAAATTGAAAAATCCGTATGGAGACTTAATTTCAGGACCCGAAAATAATATTTCAGTCGCAATGGCAGAAGTGAAGAGAAAAATTTCAAACTCTATCGGCCCAATTATTTGTGTTGGGGATGTAACTGTATTAGGAGCCCAACTAGTCAATATTCCAATAAATATAGCTATAATCGATGGGAAAACCAAGAGAAGAGAGTGGAAATATTCAGGTAGTATCGATAGCTCAAGATTTAGTACTATACTTTCTTGTAAAAATCCACAAGGACAACTAACTCCTTCTCTACTAGAATCTTGTGAACAGGCAATAAATTCTTGCATGAGTGAAGCCACCACCACTCTAATTGAAGTAGATGGTGAAGAAGATTTAGCCCCATTAATATTACATCTATTATCTCCAATAGGTGGAATAATTCTTTATGGCCAGCCCGGAAAAGGAGTAGTAATAAGAAAGGTAACTGAGGAATCAAAAAATCAATGCCAATTAATCATATCAAATTTTAAACCAATTAACACGTGAAATTTTATTCATTTCTCTCTAAATGTAATCCAAGTCCAAACGCAATCAAAGATATAGATATGGAGTAAACTCCCGGATCAACCCACGTATTGTAACAAAAACTCCATATTACGTAAAATACAATGCCAAAAAATACCATCCAACTACCAATACTCATTGTTAGTCCATTCTCAGAAGAAAGTAACGATCTAAAAATTTTACTTTTGGGAATTTCTACTGCCCATTTATTGAAACCGCCTTCATTAGATGAATTAATGCCCATGTAACCGAATAAAATCAACACCCCTCCCAATAAAAGGAAAATTCCATCATCTATTACGAAGGCCATATCTGAAGTATTTGAAATTCCGTCAGTAAGAAACCCTATCCACAGAACTTTATTTCCTGGTGAATATGCACCCGATACTACATTGATTACTGCCAGTAGTACAATCCAACTACCTATGAAAAACAATATACTAGAAAAATTAAGACTAGGTGCATAAAGTGACCTCTTCCAATCCCTACTTTCTTCAGACATCGAGCCGGCGAACTACCACTTCGGTATAATCGTTCCCAGTAAAATTAAATTTATTTAAAGATGTGATTGTAATCTGTATTTTCCTAGAGATGCTTCATCAATGAGGGTTTCACTCTCACTCATCAATGATATTGCATCTATTGCCTTGGGTATAGCCGAATTTACTTGTTTACTTCTCCCACCCCTACCTTTACTAACATTCTTTGCCATAATCAATCCCAGTGTATCTAATTCATTTAGTAGCGAAGAAACCCTTCTACTAGTTAATGGCTCAATTTGAATTTTATTACAGGCATCTACATATGTCCTGTAAACATCTCCCGTAGAAATATTTCTAAGCCCATTTTCTTCGTTTAAACAAATAGAAAATAAGACTAATTTCTGGTGAAGCGGCAGTGTCTTAAGTACCGGGGTTACTTGATCATATTCAAGCTGACTTTGTGCCAGTCTAACATGTTTAATTCCAACCCTATTTTGCGCTCTTTGCTCAGCCTTCTGAACAGAAATTCTGAGTAGATCCAAAGCCCTTCTGGCATCACCATGCTCTTGTGCGGCCAATGCCGCACAAAGATTGATGACTCCATCTTCCAATATTTCTTCTTTAATTCCCATTTTTGCACGTTCAACTAGGATATTTTCTATTTCAGAAGCAACATATGGATGGAATACAATATCTTCTTGACTCAATCGAGAACTAACCCTCGGGTCTAGTTGCTGAGTAAAATGTAAGTCATTGCTGATGCCAATTATTGAACATCTAGAATTTTTCAGTAGAGTATTCAGATTAGTCAAAGAATACAGTAAATCATCTCCAGCTCTGTCCACTAGATTGTCAACCTCATCTAAAACTATGATATGTACGCCACCTGCTCTATCCATTCTTGAAATTAGTGTTTCAAGTACTCTGTCAGTGGGCCAACCAGTGAATGGTATTGGAGAATCACCCCTTTTTGATAATTGAGTCGCAATTGTCTGAACTACTCTATATTTAGTATCTACATTCCTACAATTTATTTCACTAGCATATACTGGCTTAATCATTTCTTTTCCTTTTTCTTCTAGTTGTCTAAGAACGTATCTAGTAACTACTGTCTTGCCGGAGCCTGGAACTCCATAAAGTAGCATATTTGATGGAATATGCCCATTTAGTGCATCCACCAGATTTCTAACTAATGCATCTAATTCATGCTCTCTATGCGGTAATCTTGATGGCTCGAATGCATGATCAAATGCCTTTCGATCGGTAAAAAGACTATCTTGTCCTAGAATCTTTTCGAAAATATTACCATCCATTTTTTATCACCTCTTCTATTTCGTCAACATAGAACCTAGACACACCCCATTGAATGCTATGCTCTCAAGTTGTTATCTTTACCCGAGTTAGTTTATGGTAATAAGCACTTCTTGAAGGATCATCTATTCAGTGCTTTTTTTACATCGAAAACAATTATTATTTTTTTGAATTAAAATTTAGATAAATGGCATATTATAGAGTTTATCGTGCAATTTACTGATTCCATAATTTAAAATATATAGCTTTTTAACAATAAATTAAAACTAATAATTTAGTGGGAAAAAAAATACTAAATTTATATAAATTCTCATGCATTTTTTATTTCATTACAATATAGAAAATTAAAAAAATAAAGTCAATTTAAAATATCTGTAAATAATTAATATACTATTTTTTCATAATATAATCATTTTTTCCCTTTATTATTAATCTGTCACCATCAGCTAGTTGGTGAATATTTGATGATAGAGTTGGCGATACAAAACCGTGTCTAAAATTTTCATTATTAGAAAAATTATGTGTTACTAAAACCTTAGTTTCAGGAAATTTTTTGGATAGTTTTTCAACATCAGATGGATTATGATGATATGGACTGTCTACATAATCCGGAACTCCCATTTCTACAATTAAAACATCAGAATCGCCAGCTCTAGAATTAATCTCTTCGCATGGACCCGAGTCTCCACAATGCAAAAGTCGAAATCCACTAGAATGGGTAAGCATATATCCATGCGGCTCAGTTTCAGGAGTATGAAAAACTGAAAATCTTTCCATTTCCCATTCAGTATCAGTTAATCTAGAACGTTTATCTATCTTCCATATAATATCATTTTTCAATGAATCCTCTAAACTACCCGGATAACCTGTCTTACAAAGATTAGATAATATTTCTATGCCATTTTCTTCAAGATGAATTTCCAGCCCCAGGCCGTCCGAATCTTCAGCAGGCATCCATTTTCTATTTAGCATTAGGAATGGAAGTCCGAATGTATGATCTGCGTGCCAATGGGTGATTAGTAAATGCTTTATTTCTGAAGGTAAGCAATTCCCTCTGATTAATTGTGGAATGACTGTAGGAGGGCAATCAATCAGGATTTTAGAATCTATTAATGCGAGTGCATGCATCCTTCCTGGCGGAGAAAATGCATTCCCGGTACCAAGAAAGTGTACTTCCGCCATGTGCATCCATTAAGGGATTACTTGATGGATTCTTCTACAGGGTGGACTTCTTTTACATTGGTTCTTAAACCAAACATTCTTCGGGTTAATTGGTGATTAAATGTCAGAGTGGAGTGTTAAGAACCCATATCCAGCAGAGATTAGTGAAAATTTTATTTTGAACGGAGAAGGTTCCAGAAAAGAGACACGCCATATAGTGTTTAAACTCGGCGATTCAGGATTAGATTACAAAGCAGGAGATGCGCTGGCAGTAGTTCCGATTTGCCCACCATCATTAGTCGATTCATTACTAGAAACTGCGAATTTATCAGGTGAAGAAGAAGTAGAGACACATCAAGGAACATGCACTCTTAGAGAGGCACTGACTCATAAATATGAAATTCATAGAGTTTCAAAGAAATGGATTAAGTCATTAGAAAATAAAATTAATTCTAGTTCAAGCCCGATTGAAATTCAAATAATTAGTCGTCAAAGAGTTTCAACTGTCGATGGTTCAGTAATGATCGATTGGGATTTATCTGAATCAGATAGTGAAATACCTTCAGATTATGAGGTTATTGAATCACAATCAGATTCATCCACAGCTTTATGGAATGATTTAGTTTCAAATAATGAAAAAATGGAAGACTATATCTGGTCCAGAGATTATATTGATGCATTAGCAGATTTTGGAAATATAGGATTCACTGCACAAGAATTAATTGAAGGAATGGATAGGTTAAAACCTCGTCTATACTCAATTGCCAGTAGCCCAGATTATGAGCCAGGGACTGTACATCTAACAGTAGCCATAGTGCGCTATAATCATCATGAAAGAGATAGGACCGGATTATGTACAGGATTCTTAGCAGACAGGTGTTCTGTGGATGATACAAAAATTGGTACTTATATGTCGCCCACGAGATCATTCATACTTCCCGAAGATAAATCTACAGACATTATAATGATTGGTCCAGGAACTGGCATCGCCCCATTCAGGGCTTTCTTACAACAAAGAGAGATAGACGGTGGTACAGGAAGAAATTGGTTATTCTTTGGAGATTGGACAGAAGAAGGTGAATATCTGTACAGGGAAGAAATGGAATCCTGGAAAGAAAAGGGAGTAATAACAAAGCATGAACTTGCTTGGTCACGAGCAGGTCCGGAAAAAGTATATGTCCAGCATTTGATGAAAGAAAATGGTGAGGAGATTTGGAATTGGATAAACAATGGTGCCTACTTTTATGTTTGTGGAGATAAAGAGTATATGGCTAAGGATGTTCATAGTACATTAATATCTATTTGCTCAGAATTTGGCGGCATGTCTAATGAAGAATCAAAGGATTATGTAGAACAAGGATTAATGAAAAAAGAGAAACGATATCTCCGAGACGTCTACTAAACTTCCGATTCACTCTTACGGTTATGCCATATGCGACAATTATGTTTCGTCGAGTACTGGTTGCTAATAGAGGTGAAATAGCGGTACGAATAATCCGCTCTCTAAGATATTTGGGAATCCATTCAATTGCAATTTTCGGAAAAGAAGATAGAATTTCCTTACCTACAAGAATCGCGGATGAATCAATATATATCCCTCATGAAGATTCACTGGCATCTTATCTCGATATCGAAGCTATTGTTTCTGCTGCACTAGAGGCTAGGGCAGATGCAGTTCATCCTGGCTATGGATTCTTATCAGAGAATCCAACTTTTGCTGAAAGATTGGAAGAAGAAGGAATCACCTTTATTGGCCCTAGTCCCGAAGCTCTCAGAATTTTAGGAGATAAAATTGAAGCAAGAAAAGTAATGAATCAAGCAGGTATTCCAGTAGCCAAAGGGTCCGATGGCCCAATTTCCAGTTTTGAAGAAGCAAAATTAATTTCTAGAGATATTGGTTTCCCATTAATTATCAAGGCAGCATCTGGAGGTGGTGGAATAGGCATGCAGTTAGTCGAATCTCAAGATGATTTTGATTCTGCACTTAGATTATGTCAGAGTAGTGCTGAGTCTGCGTTTGGTGATGATAGAGTATTTATTGAAAAATTTATTCAAGATGCCCAACATATAGAATTTCAAGTATTGGGAGATGGAAAAAATGCAATTCATCTGGGCGAAAGATTCTGTTCAATACAAAGACGTCATCAGAAAATTTTAGAAGAGGCACCTTGGCTATCTGAAAGAGAAAGGGAAGATATAGGTTCTCTAGTTGTTTCAGGCGCGAAATCAATTGGTTACAAAGGACTTGCAACGTTTGAATTTCTTAGAAATTCTGATGGCGAATTCTTTTTTATGGAAGTAAATCCACGTGTTCAAGTTGAGCA